>NZ_JBPQTP010000009.1:0-101497 GCF_051386395.1 Micromonospora sp. URMC 106 | reverse complement strand
CCCCCCCCCCCCCCCCCCCCCCCCCCCCCCCCCCCACGCCGAGGTATCACAACCCTCTCTGAGGTGGAGGGGTGTCGGTGCCACCGAGGTAATCATCGAGCCGCGGAACCGGGGCGGCGTCGGAGAGCTTGGTGTTGAGAGGCAGCACGGAGGCTTCAGTGCCCGGCTGGCATTTGGCCCATTGCCGTCAATCGGCAAAGGTTAGGCCATGCTCGGCCAGCGCGGTGGCCAGGATGCTGACCGCCTTCGGCCCGACCCCGTGCAGGGACAGTAGGTCGCTGCGGCTGTGGGCGGCCACTTGCGCAAGCGTCGTTATGCCGGCTTCGAGCAAGGCGCCGTTAGCTGGTCGCCCGATCGGCGGCAGGTCACCGATCTGCGCGGGCACATCGCGAGTACTCACGCCATCACGATAGTTCAGTCGGGTCCACCGATCCGCGAACCCGACATCACCACGCCTCGTCACGAGCATGGTGCCCCGACCGGCGGCATGAGCGTGCACCGGATCTGCGCGCCGCTCTCTCATGCAGCTCGTGAGCCGGACCGACAGGTCCAAGCTCGACCTGTACGGCAGGGACGTCCAGGTTCAGGGCGCCGCGGAGGCCAGGCGTCGCGGTGGCAGTATCTAATGATCCCGGCCGTCAGTTTTCTGGCGGCGTTCTCGCGCGGGTGGTTCAGGCTACGAGCAGGCGGAGGCCGAGCTCTGCGCCCCGCGCAGCGACCCGTGGCTGGGCGGCCCGCGCTGCGCGACGCGTTGTCGGCGCCGGAACCAGCCGGCGACGTCTCGGACACCGCGTCAACCGAAGTGCCGGCGTCAACGGCAGTGCCCGGCTCGACCGCGGCCGGTGTGGCCGCAGGGGGGCGCGGCTGCGGGGATGCGCCACCGCTGACCGATCGCGGGATGAACGCTTCGGCGGCGGCCGGTACGCGTCACCGGCCCGGCTTCGCTCCTTGACGACCACAGGGGCGACGGCCGGCCCGGACGCGTCAGCCGCCGCTGCCGGAAGCGAGGTGCCCGTGGTGGCGGTGGCAGCGCGACCGGCGTCGGTGAGCCGCCACAGCGTGGCACCGTCGCCGGTACGCAACCGCTCGGCCTGCCCGGAGCCCTCCCACGCCCGCAGCTTCGATGTGGTGGAGTAGCCCAATCCGGCCTGCTCGGCGACCACGGCAGCGGTGGCGTCGCCGGGCCTTCCGCTATAACAGGGTGGCCTGGCGTCGGTGGTTGACAGCGCGCGAGGGCTCCGTGAGTGGCGCGCGGCGGCGAGCAGCCACATGTCCAGGGACAGCCCGTCGCGGCGGCCGGCCGTAATACCGAAGACGATCCCGGCGAAGATGACGGCAGCGCCGACGATCACCGGCACTGGCACCACGTGCAGCACCCGTCAGGCACCGTAGACAGCGACAGCGACAGCGGCGACGGCAAGGATGGCCAGCTGCCGAAACGTCAGCCCGTAGAGACCTTGTCGGGGGCATCGACGTCGGCGGGAACCCGTGCCCTGCAGGGCCCGTCAGTCAAGGGTTTCTCCGAACTCATTGATGACCATTTACCCCTTCCATTCTCTGAACGGTCAGCGCCTCACCGTGTTGATCACCATGCGCACGTGCACGGGGCTGTGGTTCTTGGGTGAGGTCGATGGGAGGCGTCGGGTCACGGTGCGTCAGGAGTGGACGGATCGTGGTGTGTCACCGCCGTTGGATCGCCTCGCGGTTGATGAGCTGGTCGCCGCGCGGGCGTTGGTGGACGCCATCGGTGCGTCGCGCACAAACGGCGATAGTGGAACAGCGCCCGAACAGGAGCAGGACTGGCGTACGTTGCGCTACCCCCTGCACGGGAGTGGGCGGTACGGGTGCGTCTTCCCGCTCGTACACACCGGGCGGGTGGAGGCGTGGCAGCCCGCCAGCGCCCAAGCGTAGCCAGGGGAATTGGCCTGCGTGGCGACGGTGAGCCTCGCCGGGCACGGCTCGCAGCCATGACTCAACAAACTTGCCCGCCCGGCCCTAATTCACAACAGCACCGTCGGGGGTAAACGGCCACTTTCGCCTCGAGCGGTGAGTCGAGCACGGTGCGGCCTCCGTCGGCCTTGGCCGCGGCCCAGGGACTTCATTCGGCGGCGATTTGAAAAACGTCGCGGCAAAGCGGGCGGGATTGCGCACGCACAACGCCGGCGAGGGCGGGCGGCCAGATTGTTCGGAGAGACCACATGGCGTTCTGCAGGACGGCTGGGCTCAGGTCGCGACAATGAGACAGGTTCGCGGCGGTCACGTCCACAGCGATCTCGTCAAGGGCGCCAGCAAGCTCGCCGGTGATCGCGGTGATGCGGTCTTGGGTACTGGCTAGGCTACTGTCGCGTACCCGCACATACCACGGCTCCCGGCCGTGCAGCCGCTTCATCGCATCGGCGAGGTCGTCGAGCACACGACTGGCCGTGCGCAGCCCGCCGTCGCCCAGCAGCTCCCGATCCCGGACGCTGATGTAACCGCGGTACTGCTCGTGCCTGCGCAAACGACCGCATCGCCCGGTGTACACCTGCCGACGCGCCCTGTCGATCCGGTGGGCGAGGTCGTGTGCCTGCTCGCGGGCGGCGTCCAGTTGTCGGCTGACGTGGTATGTCGTGCCTCGCCCGAGCACGGTGGCCAGCGCACGCATTTCATGCCGCACCGACGCCAGGTCGAGAAGCAGACGGGCTGGGTCATTGCGAGCCAGCACGCACTGAACCCGCCCTGGCAGGCGCTCGGGTATCGACGATGGTGACGGTGCTCCGATGAAGGCGCTGCTGTTGTAGACCGGCTGCATGAAGGGGGGCAGAGGGGACGCGCGCCGCACTTGTTGCTGTCCCCTAGGTGGTCGCATACGCCGCTGCCACCGGCTGCGGTTGTCCGGCTGACTCATCGCGCAAACTCCCTCGGCTCGCAACACGATCGTATCGCCGATCCGAGATTGGTCTCAGGCGATCGGACGGCTGGCATTCGGTCCCTACGTGTCCGCATCCCGACAGCGCGGCCGCACGCTGATCGATGCCCGCCGGTCGGTGGTGGGAACGACCCCGCATTCGTAACACCAGGTGGAGGCGGGGCCAGCACCGGGTGGGATGCGGGACGGCGACGGCGGTGTGGTCGTCGGAGGGCCAGCGACGACAACATCGCCGGTCCGCCGTGGTGAGCGAGGCGGTTGGACTCGTTGGCGCCCGTTGCGCGACCGGGGCAGCAGGGCGCGAAGCCGACTGGCGAGGCGCATCGGTCGTCGCTGGCCCTGACCGCCTTTCGATAGTTCGGGGCAGAGCCACTCGTTGATCGCGACGACGTGGAGGGTGGCCTGGTAGCGCACGGCGAGCTTGTCGGATCTGGTGCCCCAGCTCGGTGGCGTTTGAGCTGGTTGATGCCGCATTCCATGGCGTGACGCTGCCGGTGGACGATGGGGTCGAAGGTCGGTGGCCGGCCGCGGAGCTGGCGACGCGTATGCCCGTGTACGGCGTGACGCTTCTCTGCCCGGTCCGGGGCGTGCCCCGTTGGTCGATGTGGCTAGCATCGCCTCGTGATCGAGGAGTTGATCGGCAAGGTGTCCGTCGGGGACGACGACGCGATCGAGGAGCTGTCCATCATCGCGGATACCGATCCGGGAAGGCTGACGCCGTACCTCGACTCCCTGCTCGAGCGGGACGTGTTGTGGCCGGGGAAGTTGTACCGCGCGGCGGACGCCGACGTGGTCCGCCGGGTCATCGAGCGCATCGACGGCGGCCGGACGCCGGACCGGCTCAACCAGCTGCTGATCATCCTGGCGCACACCGCCCACCCGATGGCCGAGGGCGCCATGCGTCGCTGGTCGACACATCCGCCAGCCGGCGCGGACAAGTTGTACGTCGGCGCGCTGACCTACGCGCGGGAGGGCGGCTGGACGGTCGGCCCGGACGGCCGCCGGCGAGACCTGTGCGGCAGTACCGCGTACCGATGGGTCATGCGTGAGACATCGCGACGCGCGGACGGTTCCACGTGTCCATGGTGCGCGTCGCCGCTGTGGACCGCCGCGGACCTCGACACCACGGACTCCGCCGTCGGCGCCGCGCTGATGCACACGGGCTGGTCCGGCCGGCTGGTGATCGAGACATGTCATTTCTGCGCCTGCTACACGACGCTGTACAGCCAGGTCACGCCGGCAGGTGACACCGTCTGGTGGACCGGCAACACCCGCCCGAGCTACCTCGGTTCCGCCGAGGCGGAGGATCCGCCGGCGCTGGTGCCGGTCCTCGGTGAGGCCCGGCAGAGCCCTTATCAGGCCAGCGCCTGGGATCGGGGCGGCTCGACGCTGGGCGGCCGGCCCGACTGGATCCAGGACGCCGAGCACGCCGACTGCCCTGGCTGCGGACAACCGATGGACTACGTGGGTCTGATCGGCGGCGCGGACCTGAACGACTACGGCGAGGGTGCCTACTATCTGCACCTGCACCAGCCGTGCGGGTTCGCCGCGGTGAACTACCAGCAGAGCTGACCGCCGGGGCGCTGCGTGGTGCACTGCTCGCACGTACACCATGGCACTGCCGCGTGCGAGTCAGATCCAGCCTTTTGTCCTGGCCGACCTGGCCTGGGGTTTCGTCCTCCAAGGGGCAAGGAGATTGGGCGCATGGCGCATCCGGAGGATTCCCCCGAGAGTCAGCCGGGTCGGGAGCCGTCCGGGAGGGGACTGTCCGCGTCTCGGGCCTCCGGCCGTTGGATGGCACGATGCGTGTTGTGAGCTGGCACTTGCTGGTGACGTCCCTGCATGCCGCGGTCGCGGACGGTCGGCTTGGGTGGGCAGCCGGGGTTGAGTCGTCCCTTGGTCTGCCCGAGGAGCCACCGTCGCTCCGTGGGTTGCCGACGGTGGCGCAGGTCCTGTCCGCGTTCAGGGAGGCCGGCTGTCACGGCGTGCCGTGGTTCCAGGTTGCCGGGCATGACCTGACCCGCGTTCTTCCGGGCTGTCCGGATCCGGCCTCATGCGCGGCGATGGGTGGCCTGGACCTGGGCGAGGTCAGCCTGGGCGTCGATGGTGCCGACGGTGATGAGCCAGTGGAGCTGGGCCAGGCTGTGACCGACATCGGGTTCCGAAAGCCGTCCGGCAGTGCGGTGTTGGCCGCAGTGGTGGCGCTGGCGTCGCGGGCCGGGCCGCTGCTGGTGTTCGATGACAGCGGCGAGCAGGTGTTTTTGGTGTCGCCGGGGGAGGATTCGACGCATCTGGCCGCGTATTGGCCGTGGTAGCCACAGCGTAGAGACGCCCTGCTTCCGGCTCACCGGGTCACGGAAGCAGCTCCACCGCCAGGACGTGCCCGGCATCGCCCGCCGCCGGTGGTTCACAGGAGCCCCGCCAACCTTCCGAATGCCGTAGCGGCAGAAGCCGCCCCGCCGCCGCAGACTCAGCGGATCTTGCGAAAGCATTCTGGACTGCCAGGGATCTCATCAAGGCAGCGCCGTCAGGTCCCGTGAACACCGCAAAATCAGATGTCCTCTTCTGCCGCCAAGCGAGCGCGCCGGTCTGGTGGACCGATATCGCTCTTCGTGTACGCGTGCCGGAGACGTTGAAAGACGCATGGTGATGGCGAAGAGCGGGTCAGGTGTTGGCGGGGGGTGGCTGGCAGGCCCGGGCCGGTTCGTGGTGTGGGTCGGGATGCCATCCGAGCTCGACTGACCGGCGGCAGGTGTCCGGGTCGTCGCCGCAACTGACGAACAGGGCGGTGAGCATGGGTGCGCCGTGGTCGAGTGCTTGGTGCGGTAGGGGACCGGTGGCCACCAGGGACACCAGTCCGTGGCCGATGGCCCAGCTCTGGGTGGCCAGGGCCAGGGCGTCGACGTCGTGACGGAACCGTCCGATGTCCTTGGCCCGCTCGATGGTGCGTACCAGGCAGTTCAGCGTTTCGTCTGCGGCTGCGGGGTCTTCCAGGTCGAAGCCGGCGTCGAACATGACCCGGTAGAGGTCGGGGTTGACCAGGGCGTTGGACAGGTATGCGGCACCTAGGGCGGCAAGGTCTCGTACCGGGTCTGCTGAGAGCGGGACCGTCTCGAGCTTGGCGGCCAAGCGGGTGAACCCCTCCTGACGCATCGCCTGCCACAAGCCGTTCATCCCGCCGAAGTAGGTGTAGACAGCCATCGTCGACACGCCGGTACCCGCGACGATCGAGCGCAGGGTGACTGGCTCCCGGGCTCGCAGCATCTGCGCGGCCCGCTCGATCAGGCGGGTGCGGACCGCGGGGTCTTTTGTTCTGACCATGGCGCCACAATACATAGCAATGCTATGTTTAGCGCGTCGATCTTATGTCTTCGCTGTGAGGAGTGCTTCGTGGCCGTGGAACTGGTCAACCCGGACGGGCTGCCGAAACCCGAGGTGTACCGGCAGTTGTCGATTGCTACCGGATCGAGGCTGGTGTTCCTGGCGGGGCAGGTGGCTCGTGACGCTGAGGGGAACCCGGTCGGCGAGGGGGATCTGGCCGCCCAGGTCGAGCAGGCGTACCTCAACATCGCCACCGCCCTGGCTGGCATCGGCGGCTCGTTCGACGATGTGGCGAAGCTGACCGTCTACGTCGTCGACTGGTCCCCTGACAAGATGCCGTTGCTGGGTGAGGGCGTGGCCAGGGCGGCCGCGAAGCTGGGGGTTGACCCGGTCAAGCCGATCACTTTGCTGGGAGTCGCCGCGCTGGGTGAGCCCGACCTGCTGGTCGAGGTGGAGGCCACCGCCGTCATCGACTGACCACCTGCCCTCACCCGGCAAGCATGCATCGTCCCCAATGCCGGAAGCGGCGACGCAGCTGGCAGATCACCGCATCGACTGCGGACGGGGGTTTACCGGGCAGGCGGTGAGCGGTACTCGGACGGTCGCGCAGGCCCGCGTCCGCTTCGGCCCGCCACCTGTAGCCGGTCGCCCGTGAGTCGCCGAGTTCTTGACCACGACCTAGCTGGCACGGCGCAGGATGCGCCACAGGCCGACGGCCGCGAGCAGTGCGCTGAGGCCGAGATACAGCGTCAGTTCGATCCATTGGAACGGCCAGAAGCGTTGGTTGGGCTGGTAGGCGACGTCGACGTGGAGGTTGAGTTTGCCGAGGCATACGGCGGTGTCACCGAATGTGCCGGCGGCACCGGTCTTCGGGGCGTTGTCGAGGCACTGGTTGAAGGCGGCGTCGGAGAGTTGCCGACCGTCGGGTGTCAGGAGCTTGCTGGTGTCTGTGACCCAGGCGTCTGGTATCTCTATTCCGCCGATGATGGGCCCGCCGGTGATGCTGCCCAGCGTCCGGGCTTGGTTGATGGCGTCGGCGCTCATCGCTACGGTGACGCGTTTGGCGGGCATGTAGTGCGGTCGCAGCAGGTTCGGTACGGCGAGCTGCACCGCGATCACGGCCAGGAACACGATCGCCATCGCTGGTAGGGTGCGGCGTACCAACAGCCCGGTGACGGCGCCGAAGACGAAGCCGAAGGCGGCGTACCCGATGGGCGCGATACCGCGTGCGCCGAACAGGATCGCGCTGAACCGGTCGCCGGCCACCTGGTCGACCGGGCCCGCCGCCCAGGTCGACAGCGCGCTGAGGGTACCGGCGACGGCCATGCTGGCAAGTCCGAGCACCGTCAGCTTGACCGCGAGCCACCGGCGGCGGGTCACGCTTTGGTTCCACGCCAGCCGATGGGTGCCGGTCTCCAGTTCCCGGGCGACGAGGGGCGCGCCCCAGAACGCACCGATGAGCGCGGGTACCAGACCGAAACCGGCGGCGAGGAACAGCATCGTCTGCCCGTACCGGCTCGGAAGCTGGGATGTCTCGCGCACGGCGCGGATGTCCCCGCCGAGGCGAACCAGGTAGATCGCGGCCAGGACCAACAGGATCGCTCCGACGAGCGCCTGGATACGGAACTGCCGCAGGCTCATCCGGATCATCGCGGCACCACCGCAGACGATCCGCGTACTGCTTGCCGACGACCAGGCGATGATCCGTGGGGGCCTGCGGCTCATCCTCGAAGACCAGCCGGACATCAGCGTCATCGCCGAGGCGTCGGACGGTGTCGACGCGATCGCGCTGGCCCGCCAACTGCGTCCGGACGTCTGCCTGGTGGACATCCGGATGCCCCGGCTCGACGGCATCGAGGTGACCCGGGCGCTGGCCGGGCCGGGCGTACGCCACCCGATGCGGGTCATCGTGGTCACCACGTTCGACCTCGACGAGTACGTGTACGGGGCGCTGCGCGGCGGTGCGGTCGGCTTCATCCTCAAGGACGCTGGCCCAGCCCTGCTCGTCGAGGCGGTACGCGCGGCCCACAACGGTGATGCGCTGGTCTCCCCGTCGGTCACCGTGAGGCTACTGCGCCACCTGACCGCATCGGCGCCGGAGTCCGGCAAGTCGCTGCCGTCGTTGTCGGTTCGGGAGATCGAGGTGGTTCGGGAGATCGCGCGCGGCCGGACCAACCTGGAGATCGGGGCCGAACTGTTCATCTCCCTGAGTACCGTCAAGAGTCACGTGTCGACGATCCAGACGAAGCTCAGCCTGCGCAACCGCGTCGAGATCGCCGCATGGGCCTGGGAGAACCGGATCGTCGAAACAACGTGAAGGGTAGCCCGGCAAGTAGCAGCATCAGTCCGCCAACGCCGGGAGTGACCACGAGTTCGGCCGAGCCCCCGGTTCTCCGGTGGGTCTACCCGCGTGCCGGGGCCCCTTGCTCGTGGTCGGCTCTGTCTGCCAGCAGCGAGCGATGCAAGAAGCGGTGCCCGACTGGGTCGATGCCAGCCGCTGGACCTTCCCGCCCTTGACGACTCGGGCGAGGAATCCGAGTCCTCATCCTGCACGGGGGTCGGTGGATGGCGAGGGATCGTTAGAAAACGAAAACCAATGCCGTTAAGCTGTGGCCTCGACCCCTCGACGAAGGAGATCTCGTGGCCGTACCGAAGCGGAAGATGTCGCGGTCGAACACCCGGCACCGGCGGGCGCAGTGGAAGGCGAGCGTGCCGCAGCTGACGCCGTGCCCGTGTCCGCGCAAGGAGATGGTGCTTCCGCACCGCGCCTGCGCCCACTGCGGTCTGTACAAGGGCCGTCAGGTGGTGGACCAGCTGTGACGGGTCGGTTGCCGGTGACCGTGCTGTCCGGGTTCCTCGGCGCGGGCAAGATGAGTCTGCTCAACCATGTGCTGGCCAATCGGGACGGGCTGCGGGTGGCGGTGATCGTCAACGACATGAGCGAGGTCAACATCGACGCCGCGCTGCTCCGCGACGGCGGGGCGTTGTCGCGCACGGATGAGCGGCTGGTCGAGCTGACCAACGGCTGCATCTGCTGCACGCTGCGCGACGACCTGCTCGACGAGGTGACCCGGCTGGCCCGGCAGGGCCGCTTCGACTATCTGCTGATCGAGTCCAGCGGCATCTCCGAGCCGATGCCGGTCGCCGCGACGTTCGCCTTCGGCATCGAGGACGGGCAGGTGCTCGACGACCTGGCCCGGTTGGACACCACCGTCACGGTGGTCGACGCGGCGGGCCTGCTGGCGATGATCGAGGCGGGCGAGAGCCTCGAGGCGCACGGGTTGGCCGCGTACGAGAGCGACGACCGGAGCGTGGCCGATCTGCTGGTCGACCAGATCGAGTTCGCCGATGTGCTGGTGGTCAACAAGACCGACCTGATCGGCGCGGACGCCCTGGCGGTGGTAGAGGCGCTGCTGACCCGCCTCAACCCGGCCGCCCGACAGGTCCGGGCCGTGCACGGCCGGGTCGATCCGGTGGAGATCCTGCACACCGGCCGCTTCGACCTCAAGCGGGCGGAGACCGCGCCGGGCTGGGTGCAGGAGCTCAACGGCGGGCACGTGCCGGAGACGGAGGAGTATGGCATCTCCAGCATCGTGTTCCGCGACCACCGGCCGTTGCACCCCCAGCGACTGTGGGACCTGCTCACCGCCGGCCTGGACGGCTACGGGGTCGTACGATCGAAGGGCTTCCTGTGGCTGGCCAGCCGCCCGGACGTCCAGGCGCTGTGGTCACAGGCCGGCCCGTCGGGACGGTGCGACCCGGTCGGGGTGTCAACCGTAGTGTCGGGGGAGTGGCCAGAGGACCCCGACGAGCGGGCCGAGGTGGAGTCCCGCTGGCATCCGGTCTTCGGTGACCGACAGCAGGAGATCGTCTTCATCGGCGTGCACCTCGACAGCGACGGCCTGCGGGCGGCCCTCACGGCCTGCCTGCTCACCGACGTGGAGATCGCCGCCGGGGAGGGCGCCTGGCGGGCGCTGCCCGACCCGTTCCCCGACTGGGACCTCGGCGACCTGCACGACCATGCCGAGCCGGTCCCGGCGTGACGATGCCAAGCGTCCTCAACCTCGAAGACGTCGCGCGGTGGCGTCGCGACTGGGAGACGATGATGCGCCACTACCAGCCCGGCCGCGAAGAACTCCTCGCTGCCGGTCTCACCGCCGCTGAACAGGTCCACGGGCGCCCGCCAGGGCGGGTGCTCGACGTCGGTGGTGGGCCGGGCACCACCGCCGAGGCGGTCCTGCGGCGGTGGCCCGACGCGCGCGTCACCGTGCTGGACATCGACCCGGCCCTGCTGGCCCTGACCGACACCGCCCTACCGCAGGTGCGAACGGTCCGGGCCGACATCGGCTCACCCGGCTGGCTCACACCGGCCGGCGGTCCGTACGACGTGGTGCTGGCCCTGATGACCCTGCACTATCTGCCTGAGGGGCGGGTCCGTGACTGGTACGCCGAGGTCCGGCATCTGCTCGTCCCGGGTGGGGTGCTTCTGGTAGCCGATGCCATGCCGGACGCCCCCGCACCACGGCGGAGCAGCGGGACCGATCGCTGGACCGCATGGTGGGCCGCCCTGGCCGAGGAATTGGTGATGGCACCGCTGCTACGCGAGCGGACGACAGCGCTCAATGGCCTGTACGCGGCGGAGTTCGTGGCACCGGCGGACTGGCACCGCGAGGCGGCCCGGTGTGCCGGGTTTACCGACACGACGATGCCCCACCAGCGCGCCGGTCATGCCCTGATGGTGGTCCGCCGATGAGCATTGCGTCACTGCGGGGTGTCCGCGTGACCATCGCCTACTGCGGCGGCCACCGCTGCCGCGCGCTACGCCACCGCACCTTGCCGTAAGCACCCGACAGGCCGGACTGCCTCGCCTGAATGCGACGATGAGGGCTCGCGGTTTTGCGGCCTTGGTCGCCGAGGCGGTGGTGGTCGCCGGGCGGCGCTGGTGCCCGCGGCGGCGTCGGCTGCCGAGAAGGTGGTGCTGTGTCCAAGGGGCACACCGACGCGGCCGGTTGCTCGTCGGCGACTGCGTCGTCTGGCGGGACGAGCGGCGCCGGCACGCTGGTGGTGGCCACCGCGGGTGAGCCGGACACCCTCAACCCGGTGTTGAACTACGGCCCCGTCCGGCCCGCACCGGGTGAGGTCGTGGACGCCGGGGACCGGCTCGTGCTCGCGGCCAACGAGAAGTAGGGGGACGGCAAACCGAAGAACTCGGGTGTGGTGGTGGCGTTCGTCGCCGACGATAACGTGCGCGCGCAGCGGACGCGGGCCGGTGAGTCTGACGCGGCCGAGCTGGCGCCGAAACTCCGCCGACTCCAGGTACTCCACTGTCCCCGCCGGTCTCTGCGGCGCGGGCTGGGCCGCCGCCACTGCGGCCAGGCGTCGCAACCTGGCGCTGGCCACTTCACTCCGGACGCCTGGCGCTCCCTGGTCACGAGCCTGCGGCGGCACGGGCTCGACTGAGTGCCCTACCCTCCCGGGCATGTCTCTCGTCTCACCGCAGCAGCTCGCCCAGGAGCGCGTCGTCAGCGCGGACGCCATCCTCGGCGGTCAGGTCGACCTGCGGGCGTACCCGCACCGGCACCTCGTGGTCACCGCCAAGCACTCCTGGGGACGCAGCGGGTTCCGGCCGCTCATGGAGGCGGTCGAGCACCTGTCCAACTACGGCTGGGAGCTGGTCAACGTGACCAGCGTCGGCGACGGCCACCACCTGTACGCGGCCATGCGCCGCACGGCCTGAACCGCGAATCTCGGACAGTAGGAGGAGACAGGTGCCGCCTGCACGGTAGTCCTAGCGGGTCACGTCCTGCGGGGTGGAGAGCCCTGAGTCTCTGCTCGTCCGTTCAGTGTCGGGGGTTGGGGTTTGCAGTCATGGGTTGGTGAGTGTCGTTGCGGCGTGGGTGATTTTTGCCATCGGGGTGGGTGAGGTAGTCGTTGTCGGGGGCGGTACGGCGAAGCCGAGGACTTCCCGCCACCGTCGGCGCGGACTCCGGTGGCCACGACGATGGCCCGGCACACACCCCGCGTGTCGAGGCGGGCCTCGCAGTAGGTCGTGTCGAGCCGGTACGACGGCAAGCGTGGTCATGCTGCGAATCCGGCAGCGACCGTGAACCCGGCCCGGCTGCCGTGTAGCACCGGCACCTCAAACCCCGTTCGCCCTGGCGGCCGACACCATGAGGCGTACCGGGTTCGCGTCGGTGCCTACGCACAGCGGCGCCATTCGCGTACAAATGTGGCGAGAGGAGCGCGCTGTGCGGAAGAAGTTGCCAACGATCGGAAGCGAGGTGGCATCGGTGCTGCGCTGCCGGCCCTTTATGCTCTGCCTGCCTCCCGACCGCGAGGCCCTTTTCCGCTGTCATGAGGTGACTCGGCTATGCAGACACGACGTTTTGCCGCCACCATGCTCGCCGTGGCCATTGGCGTGGGACTCGGTGTCACCGGCTGCGGGCCGGCTACCTCGAAGGACGACAGTGGCGGCCCGCTGCCCACCTGCAGTCCCACCAATGCGAACGCGGCGGGACGGCAGGCCGAGGGGAAAGCGGAACTGACCTCCGCCGCCGGGTGGGTCACCGAGCAGACCGTTCGCGTCGCCACCGAGGATACGGAAACCACCGGCGGGGCAGTAACCCATGCACAGGAGCGCAGCGGGTCGGTGCACTTCAAATTCCGCAAGACTGACCGGACGATCCTCATCACGGTGTTCGGGGACGACGTCTACTTCAACATGCACAACGTCCCGGGGATCAGCTTCGGGACGAGCTACACGCTGTCCAGGTCTCAGGTGCCGGTGGGCAGCCGCCTTGACTTCGCGCCGGAAGACCCTGGCAACGTCAGCCGGCTCGTCAATGCGGTAGTGGTTGCACGCCGTGACGGCGCAGGCAAGGCCAGAGGGAAGAGTGGCTTCGCCGGTGAGCTCGACCTGATGGCCACCCCACACGCCGATGAGGCCCTCTGCCGGAAGTACGGCCGCAAGGTCCATGCCGTTCCGTTCACCGCGGCCACGGACGACCGGGGCCGACTGGTCGAGTTCGCCATCCAGATGAACGCCCTCGGACCCGAACTGGGCACCGCGCGCACGACCTGGCATCAGGTCGACGGACAAACCAGCCCACTAAAGCCAAGAAACATCGAACCGGCTGGCGACGTACTCGCCCTGCTCAAGGCGCTAGAGAGCTAGCGCCGTAAAGACTACTGAGCCTTTTTCCAAGATGATCTTGCAGCTCAGGGCGGGTGCGGCGAGCCCCGGGATCCATGAGAGGGAGGCTCCAGGTAAGACAGCAGTCGACCAAGATCCGACGCCCCGACCGGGAGCCTCGCCTGTGCTGTCTTACCCCTCCACGATCTCGCTGTCCAGCCGAACTCTGAACCTGACCTTATCCGCCAGCACTGTAACGAGCATCGATCCCGGTGGCGGCGTCTCGGTCCGGGCCGACAGGCACTGCTCGCCCTGGCCCACCTGCGCAACGGTGACCCCTACACCCGGCTCGCCGCCGGATTCGCCGTCGGTGTCGCCACTGCCTGGCGCTACGTGCAGGAAGCGATCATGCTGCTCGCAGCGGTCGCCGAGGATCTGGCCACGGTGATGCGGCGCGTCCGGCAACTGGCGTACGCGATCCTGGACGGCACGCTGATTCCGATCGACCGCGTGGCAGAGCAGAAGCCGTACTACTCCGGCAAGCACAAGAGGCATGGCGTGAACGTGCAGGTCATCGCCGCAGGCCGGCTCGTGTGGGCCTCACCAGCACTGCCGGGCTCAACCCACGACCTCACCGCCGCCCGCATCCACGGCATCATCGACGCGCTGACCAGCGCGGACGTGATGACCTTCGCCGACAAGGGATACCAGGGCGCTCGAGGCAACGTGCGCACGCCGTTCAAGCGGCGCCGCTTCCGGCCGAAGCTTTCGCGCCGGCAGAAGGCGGTCAACCGAGCGCACGCGAGGATCCGTGCTCGTGGCGAACGCGCCATCGCCACGCTCAAGACCTGGAAGATCCTGGCCAAGCTGCGCTGCTGCCCGCGCCGCGCCACGGCGATCGTGCAGGCCATCCTCGTCCTGCACCACGTCGCAGTCGAGCGCTAGCCAGAACCAAGAAGCTGAGCGGTGCCCGTGGTCATTCCGGCGTCCCTGTCCGTGCTGCTGTCAGGAGAATGCCGTTGAGGCCCTCCTCGAACAGCAGGTTGTCGTCCCATTGGGCGCCGTCGAGATGGCCAGAGGCGTTGAGAGTCGGATAGGCGTTGGCGTTCGCGGCGACATAGGCGCGGGCTGCGGCTCTCGCGTCAGGGTCCGCGGTCTGGTGCCACGTGGCTTCCGTGAGTGCGGCGCCGATGACGTAGTTGGCCAGCATTCGCGTGGCCACCGCAAGCTGGAGTCCGCGACAGCCGCCGCGCACCAGCGCCGATTGCAGGAACTCGGTACGGGCTAGAACGTTGGGCCCGAGCATCGGACGTCCGACCAGCCTTGGTGCCCAGGGATGGCCCAGCATGGCGCCGCGCCAGCCTCGGACGAGGACGCGGATGTCCTCTAGCCAGTTGTCACTCACGTCCGGGATTGGCACGTCGCCGAAGATCCGGTCAACGGCCAGGTCCAGGACGTCGTCCTTCGTCCTCACGTGCCAGTACAACGCGGTCGCTGTCACGTCGAGCTGCTGGGCAAGGCAGCGCATTGTCAGCCCCTCGATGCCGTGCTCGTCCAGCAAGGTCACCGCTGTGTCCACGATGCGCTCGAGGGTCAGCGGCGGTTTGCGCCGTGCACGCGAGGGCTCCGCACGTAGCCAAATCGGCGGTGGAATGCGGCTGTCCCGTCGCCCTGCCGAGGTTGTGATCGGCGCACCTGGCTCTGCGGTGGTCATGGAACCAACTCTAGTCCGGTGGACAGGCAACTTAACATCGGTAAGCTAGTCGAACGTACGAAGGTTGGCCTTGACGGTCGGCAAGGAGATCAGCCCATGCCTCTGCTGCGAGTCCACCTCGACAGCGACCGGAGCACTGCCCGTCGCGTCCTGCAACTGCATCAAGAGGGCAAGATCCATCACGAGTCGCGAGAAGCGGTTCGGGAACAGGTGTGGCGCCAGGGCCGCACCCCGGCCGGTGACCCGATCTTCGTCGGCATCACGAACGGCCGTCGCAACGTGCAACTGCTCTACGACGTCGAGGTCTACTCCGACACAGTCCCTTGAGCACCCGCCAAGCTCGTGCCAAGCAGACGGTGATGAAACGTCATAAAGGCCACCTGGGCTGGTGGAAGACGGAGGATGAAAACGGCTCACTGATTCAACGCCAAGGCCACTGAGGGCCACCGCAGGGACTCTGGTGGAACCAGGCACGACTGCCGGCGGTCCAACCTGACATGCGCGCGGTCGTCTCCCTCAGTTCCGTCCTGTTAGGCCTGTTCGTCGGCGCTCTCGTACTGCGTGCCGGCTGGGAGCTGCCGGTGCAGACCTCCTGCTCAGGTGACGTGTGCACGTCCCAGTCGTGGATCGACGTCGACTGGGACCGCGTCAACTGGGAACTGAAGCCAACCAGAATCGCCTGCTTCGAAGCCAACCCGGCCAGCCACGACGTCCTGATCGGGCCCGGCGACGTATGCGTACGGTCCCGCGGCGGCGACGTCATCGAACACCAGGCCACCTATGAAGAACTACGTGGAGAGATCCAGCAACGGCGCACCCGGGCACTTGCGTTCGCCGGCGTCGCGATCACGCTGCCAGCGATCCTCGTCGAGGTGTGGTGGCGGGGTCGCCGCAGGCCGGCACCGACGGCACACTGACTCCACGCTCCCCGCCCAGATCGCGGCTACCTGTTAGCTGGTGGTGCGACCGCAGCCCGGCCAGGCCTGGTCGAGGTGACCGGTGGGGTCGCCTCCATCGCGGCTGCCCACCGCAGGTTGGTGTGGCTCTCGTCTGGCGTGCGCCCCGCCGGTCACCGCGGCGGAGAGAGGCTCAAGAGGGGACTGCCCGGCTCAAGGTAGCGCTGCCCTCCCCGTCGACGAACACCGTCGGATCGAGGGAGGACGCGATGGCCCAGGTCATCATCGGCGTGGACCGGATAAGCGTTCCGTCATCATCGAATCATCAACGGAGAAGGCGCTCGTGCAGGGCCGGTTCGGCACCGACCGCGACGGCTACCAGGCTATGCTCGCCGCCGGCCGCCAGCACAAGGACCGCCTGTGGGCGGTCGAGGGCTGCAACGGCACAGCAGGCCCGCGCCCTGCTGGCCACCGTGCGCCCGCGAGACGTGGTCGGCAAGACCCGCCGCCGGCTGGCCTCCGAGCTGATCGACGAACTCGTCGTCATCGGCAAGAAGATCAAAGTCGCGAAACAGGAGCTCACCGATCTGGTCGACAGCACCGGAAGCCGGCTGATCGACCTGACCGGCATCGGCCCGTCCGGCGCCGCCCACCTGCTCGTCGACATCGCACGGTTCACCAGCCGCGCCCACTTCGCCTCGTGGCACGGCACCGCACCGATCGGCGCCTCGTCCGGCGACCAGAACCGGCACCGGCGCCTGTAGAACCGGGAACCGGCGCATCATCCGGGCACTGTGAGCATTGCTCCGCTTTGTGCGACTGGTGCGTCTTCAGCGCTCATCCGTGTTGCCGGACAGCAGGGTGTCGGAACTGGGCCTGGCGCTCTCGAGGTGGATGACGCGTTCGGCGAGCGCGGCCTCGGCGGGGTCGTGGCTGGCGATGACCACGGCCGCGCCGGTGGCGACGCGCTCGGCGACCAACTCGTGGACTCGTTGCCGGCTCTGTGTGTCGAGGGCGGCGGTCGGCTCGTCCAGGACGTAGATGTCGGCGTCCTGGACGAGCGCCTGCGCGATCAGTGTGCGCTGGCGCTGACCGCCGGAGAGTTCGCGGAGCCGCTGGCGGGCCAGGTGGGCGATGTCCAGCCGATGCATGATCTTCGCCACGTAGGCACGGTCGTCACGGTTCGGCCGGCGAAGCAGCGTGAACCGCCCGATCTGCACGCATTCGGCGACGGTCAGCGGCAGGGCGTCGATGTCGCTGGTGCGCTGCGGCAACAGAGCGAGGCGGGTGTCCGGGCGCCGGACGATGCGGCCTCGGGTGGGTTGTGTGACGCCCGCGAGTAGGTGGAGCAGCGTGCTCTTGCCGCTGCCGTTCGCGCCGGTCAGGGCCACCAGGGACCCGGACTCGACGCTCAGGTTCACGTCGTGCAGGACGGGCACATCAGCGTAGCGGAAAGCCACATGCTCGGCGGCCAGGAGAACGGAGCTCAACATATCCCCTTAACGGTAACGATTATCATTTGACTATAGTGGGTCGGGTGATGTCGTCCCTGGTCGAGCCGTTCACCGTGTCCTTCGTCGTTCGTGCCCTCGTTGGTGGCGTGCTGTTGGCTGCGGCGTGCGCGCTGGTCGGCGTGTGGGTGATTGCCCGGGGGATGACCTTCCTCGGTGAGGCGATGAGCCATGGCATGCTGCCGGGCGTGGCGATCGCCTCGATCGTCGGCGGGAACCTCGTCGTGGGGGCCACCGCCAGCGCTTTCGCCATGGCGGCCGGTGTCAACGCCCTGCGGCACAGCCGGGAGTTCGGGCGGGACACCAGCATCGGGCTGCTGTTCGTCGGGATGCTCTCGGTCGGGGTCATCGTCGTGTCGCACTCACGGTCGTTCGCGACCGACCTGACGGCGTTCCTGTTCGGCGACGTGCTCGCGATCCAGCGGCCCGACCTGCTGATGCTGGGTGTCGCCGTGGCCGTGGTCGCGGCGGTCACCGCCGTGTGCTACCGGCCGTTCCTGGCGTTGACCTTCGACCCGCGCAAGGCCCGGACGCTGGGCCTGCGGCCGGGTCTGGCCAACGCGGCGATGCTGGCGCTGCTGACCGTCACGATGGCGGTCGCTTTCAGCGTGGTCGGCACCCTGCTCGCCTTCGGCATGCTGATCGCGCCGTCGGCGGCGGCCATGCTCGTGGCGCGCCGGCTGCCCGCGGTGATGCTGGTCAGCTTCGTGATCGGCTCGGCCGCCGCCGTGATCGGCCTGTGGATTTCCTGGTACGCCGCGACCGCCGCCGGCGCCACGATCGCCGCCGTCGCCGTGCTGATCTTCTTCGTGATCCTCGGGGCGCGCCGGGTCACGACCGTGCTGGGTCGACCCCGCCCGCCGCTCGCCAACCCCTCACTGAAAGGAAACTCGTGATCGCCACCAATGCCAGGCGCCTCGCCGGTGCCGCCGCCCTCAGCGTCACGCTCGCTGTCAGCGGGTGCGGCTCGTCGGGTGACCCGCCGGACGTCGAGGAGACGCCCCACGGCTACGTCGCCGGTGCCGAGGAGTTGGCCGAGCCGCAGCCGGCCATCGCCTATGCGACCCGCGGGGCCCGGCGGCTGCACCTGCTCGACCTGACCTCCGGGTCGGAGAAGAAAGTGGGCCTGTCGCTCGGTGCGGAGCGCATCACCGAGGACGGTCGTTTCGTCTACGCCGGGGACGGTGACCGGGGAATCGAGATCGTCGACGCCGGAGTCTGGACCGTCGACCACGCCGACCACGTCCACTACTACCGGGCTCCGGCCCGTTCGGTCGGCACGCTCACCCTCGACGCACCGGTCGCCACGGTCGCCGGCCACGAGGCCCACACCACCATCGGTACGGCCGACGGGAAGGTCACCGTGCTCGACCGGCGGGAACTCGAAGCCGGCCGGGTCGCGAGGCTGACCACGATCGACTCCCGCAGCTCCACCGCGCTGGCCGTGCCGTACGCGGATCAGCTCCTCGTGGCCGTCGGCGGCGATCCGACTCGGCCGGCGGACCGCATCGTCGCGATGGACGAGCGCGGCGAACCGACCGGCGCTCTGGAGGTACCGTGCGCCGCGCCGCGCGGCTGGGCCGTCCTGCGCGGCGGTGCCGTCATCGCCTGCGAGGGCAGCCTCGTCCGCGTCAAGCTCGAGGGCGAGAAGCTCACCGCGAAGACCCTGCCCAGTCCACGGACTCCCGTCCCGGCGGAACCATTCGGGTACCGGCCGCGGAGCAACGAGGCGGCGGTCGCCGATCGTGGCGGGATCTGGTCGGTGAACGCCGCCAAGGCGACCCTGCGATACCTCCCGGTGCAGGGCCGGGAGCTGGTGGCGGCGGCGTCACCGGCGGACGGGAGCACGGTGCTCGCCCTCGACCGGTCCGGCGCGTTGGTCAGCTACGACCTGGAGACCGGGAAGGTGCTGGCGCAGAAGTCGGTGCCGGCCTCGAGTTTGACGCTGGACGCCGACCGTGCCTACCTGGCTGAGCCGGCCGCCCGGATCATCCACGAGATCGACTATCGCGACGGGCTGCGTACCGCCCGCACGCTGCGGGTCGCCGGGCGACCGGATTTGGCTGTGGAGGTCGGTCGATGAGGGCATCGAAGCTTCTGGCAGCGCTGGTCGGCGCTGCCGTGCTGCTGGTCGGGGGCGCCGCCTGCGCCTCGCCGCAGCGCACGCGCATCGTGGTGACCACGAACATCCTCGGGAACGTCGTCGCGGAGGTCGTCGGCGACCAGGCCGAGGTCAGCGTGCTGATGAAGCCGAACGCCGACCCGCACTCGTTCGCCATCTCGGCGCGGGAGGCGCATGCCATGCAGGCGGCCGACCTGGTCGTCTACAACGGTCTCGGCCTGGAGGAGGGCGTGCTGCACCACGTGGCGGCGGCGAAGTCCGAGGGCGTCCGCACCGTCGAGGTGGGCGCGCGGATCGATCCGATGGAGTACCGGGACGGCGACGCCGCCGGCCATCCGGATCCGCACTTCTGGACCGACCCCGGGCGCGTCGTCACCGCGGTGCGACTGCTCGCCGAGGAGATCATCACCCACGTCGACGGGGTCGACGCCGACGTAGTCCGTCAGCGCGCCGAGTCGTACGCCAATGACGTGAGCGAACTGGACGCGCAGCTGGCCGAGCGTTTCGCCGGGATCCCGGCGGAGCGGCGGGTCCTGGTCACCAACCACCACGTCTTCGGCTACCTCGCCGACCGCTACGACCTCCGCGTCGTCGGCGCCATCATCCCGAGTGGAACGACCCTGGCCTCGCCGAGCGCCGCCGACCTCGCCTCGCTGGTCACCGCCATCAAGACGCACCGGGTGCGGGCCATCTTCGCCGATACCGCGCAACCCGCACGCCTCGCCGACGTCCTCGCCGCCGAGGCCGGCATCACGGTACGCGTCATCGGGCTGCACTCCGAGTCGCTCAGCGACGCCGACGGCGACGCCGCCAGCTACCTGGACATGATGCGCTTCAACACCGAGGCCATCATCGGCGGCCTGAGCGGCTGACCCCCAGTCACACCCGCACGGGCACCGCCATGTATGTTTATTGAAAACGATTGTCAGATCCATTTTGGGAGGGATGCAGTGAACCGAAACACACGAAACGGGCTGGCCGCGCTGGTGGCAGCCTCGCTGGCGCTCACCGCCTGCGGTTCCGAGGCGACGAACGAGACCGGATCCCCCTCCGCGTCGTCGACCACCGCTTCGGTGAAGGAACCGGTGGTGATCACCTACGACGGCGGCATCCACGTGCTCGACGGCGAGACCCTCAAGGTGGCGCACACCGTCGCCCTGGACGGGTTCAACCGGGTCAACCCGGCCGGCGACGACACCGGAGTGATCGTCTCCACCGAGGCCGGCTTCCAGGTGCTCGACGCCGCCGCCGGCCGGATGACCGACATCACCTGGCCCGGCGCGAAGCCCGGCCACGTCGTGCTGCACGGCGGCCGCACCATCCTGTTCACCGACGGCACGGGCGAGGTGCACAGCTTCGCCTCCAAGGACCTCGCCGACGGCAAGCCCAGCGGACGGCAGTACAAGACGGCGCAGGCGCACCACGGCGTGGCGGTCGAGCTGGGCGACGGCACCCTCGTGGTCACCCTCGGCACCGAGGAATCGCGCTCCGGCGCGATCGCCCTCGACAAGGACGGCAAGGAGATCGCCCGCAGCGAGGAGTGCCCCGGCGTCCACGGTGAGGCCGTCGCCCAGGGCGAGGTCGTCGGGCTCGGCTGCGAGGACGGCATGTTGCTGTTCAAGAACGGCGCCTTCGTCAAGGTCAAGAGCGACCGGGCGTACAGCCGCATCGGTAATCAGGCCGGCAGCGAGGCCTCGCCGATCCTGCTCGGCGATTACAAGATCGAACCCGACGCCGAGTTGGAGAACCCGGGGCAGTTCGCGCTCATCGACACCGCCACCAACTCGCTCAAGGTCGTGCCGATGCCCGAGGGCGTCAGCTACAGCTTCCGCTCGCTGGGCCGCGGCCCCAAGGGTGAGGGCCTGATCCTCGGCACCGACGGCAAGCTGCATGTCATCGACCCCGCCACCGGTGCCATCACCAACGCGTGGCCCGTCGTCGGCGCCTGGAAGGAGCCGATGAAGTGGCAGGAGCCCCGCCCGGCCCTGTTCGTCCGCGATGACACCGCCTACGTCACCGAGCCCGCCACCAGGAAGGTGCACCGACTCAACCTCACCACCGGCAAGATCGTCGGCTCGGTGGAACTGCCCGCGGTCCCCAACGAGATCAGCGGAACGCTGTCTGCCCACTGAGCACCAGATGGAAGGAGCCCGGACTGCGGAAACGCGGTTCGGGTCCTTCCCTTCTCCGGGCCTGGCGGGTGTGACGGCCCCGAACGGTTGGCGCCGACGCTGCTCGCCGTTCCCTCGCGCTGTCGTTCGCGGTCAGCGGGCGCGGTAACTGCCACCGGCGAAGGTGCGGGTGGGGCGACCAGTGCCTCGACCGCCCACGAGCCGTCGGGCTGAGGCTATGAACGTTGGTTGCCGGTTGGTGATCCGCTGCTGCCGGTAGGCGTCGGAGGTGAGCCAGTCCAGGGAGCCGTGGGGTCTGTAGGTGTTGTACTCGATGCGCCAGTCTGGCCAGTATCTGGACCTCGAGAAGGGTGTCGAACTGCTCGCAGGTGAGGAACTCGTCGCGGAAGCGGCCGTTGAACGATTCGCGGATTCCGTTCTGCCACGGTGATGCGGGGTCGATGTAGGCGGGGCGACGCCGGTGTAGCGCACCAGTCGGTCAACGCTCGTGCGGTCAGTTCGGGGCCGTTGTCCATGCGGAGGTGCTCCGGCCGCCGACCGAGCCGGGCGATCAGCTCACCGACGAAGAGGGCTGGCTGATGTGTCACTGCTGGGTGTTCGAGGGCACCGGATGGCGGTCCGGAACGGAAGCGGCGAGGCCCGGTATCCGTCTGCCGACAACCACATAGATGACAACGCTGGCCAGGGCAAACGAGCCGACGCCGAGGAACATGGTGGTGGCTCCGTAAGCAGCAAGGAGCAGCCCGCCGGTGAAGGGGCCGATGAAGACACCGATCTGGGCGAAGGTCTGGGCACCGAAGTAGGCACCACGGCTCTCTTCCGGCGCGATGCGGTCGATGATGGCGAACTCGGCCGGGTAGATGAGGATCTCGCCCAGCGAGAACACCACCATCGCAGCGACGAACTGCCAGAGCCCGTCCGCCACGGCGAAGCCCGCCATGCCGGTGACGGTCAGCAGACCTCCGACGGTGATCGACGTGACGGGATTGCGTTTCTCCATGAACCGGGAGACGAACACCTGCAGGACCACCACGGTTATCGCGTTGGCAGCGAGCACGTACCCCAGGATGGTGACGCCGTCGGTGAACCCGACGGACAGGTGCTGGGCGAGTAGGGACGAGATCCGGCCGTGCACAGCCTCCAGCAGTAGTCCGGCGAGGACGAGGAACAGCAGCCTGCGGTCGACCGCCACGATCCGCGCGCTGCCTGCCAGTCCTCGCAGCGCACTGCCGAAGTGTTGCTTCGCCGCGTCACTGGTGGCCGTCGCGGCGGTGGCGGCGGCAGGAGCCAGCAGCAGAACCACGGCTAGGCCGATCAGGTAGATGCCGTATCCCAGAGCGCCGACGAGGAACGCGAGCCGTCCGCCGGCCAGACCGACCGCCGCGCCGGCGACCGGTCCGACAGCGTAGCCGATGTTGGTGGCCACGTACTGGTAGGAGAACGTCTTCGCCCGGCGTTCCCGTGGGAGCAGGTCGCTGAGCAGGGCTTTGCCCACCGGGGCGAAGACTCCGCTGCTCAACGCCAACGTCGCGTTGCAGGCGAAGACCGTCGTCGCGCTGTCGGCGATGTAGAGGCCGATGAAGGAGCCGATCACACCGACCAGGGAGACCAGCAGCAGCCGGGCACGCCCGAGGACATCCGACAACGAACCACCGACGAACCCGGCGAAGATCGAGAAGAACACCGACGAGCCGATGATGAACCCGATCAGACCCGGTGGGAGGCCGACGCCCGTGCGCAGGAACACGGCCAGGAACGGGATGGTGACGGAGTTGGCGAGGCTCATGATGCCGGCGCCGATTATCAGCACCCGAGCGAGTACCGACAAGGGCACGGCGGTCGTGGTGGGGGTCATCGCGCTGTCGTAGCCCTTCCAGGTTTCGGATATCTCGGTGTCATGCCGCAGCGTCGTAGTCGTCGAGGAACCGGTGCTGGTCAGCTCTGCGGCGCCGGGCGGCCGGGGGTCAGCAGACCGGCGATGACGGCGGCGCCGGCTGCGGCTAGCGCCGCCACGAGGAATCCGTCGCGGAAGCCGTCGAGGCTGTCGCCCACGAGGCTGACGGCGGCGACGCTGGAGACGACGGCGGCGCCCACCGAGGCGCCGAACTCGTGGAAGGTACTCACGATGCCCGAGGCGATGCCGGCTTCCTGCGGGGCGACCTGTCCCAGGGCGGTGGCCGAGGCGATGACGAACAGGGCGCCGGTCCCCGCGCCGGCTACCGCGATACCGACGGTGACGGCGACCGGCTGCATCGTCAGGGCGGGGACCGCCATGCCGGCCGCTGTGATCAGCAATGCCACAACGGCGAGCGAGCGGGCCCCGAACCGGGCGATGATCCGTCCGGTCAGGTTCGCGCCCAGCATCGTCGCCACCGCGACCGGCAGGAACAGCAGCCCGGTGCGCAGGGCGCCGTAGCCGCGGGTTTGCTGGAAGTAGAAGGTGCCGAGGAAGAAGACGGCCACCATCAGTGCCGTCGCCATCAGGATGAGGAACGCCCCAGTCGTGACTGGGCGCCGGGCCAGCAGAGAGACGTCCATCAACGGAGAACGTCCGCGCTTCTGCCAGGCCGCGAACGCCGCGTAGCCGACCACGGCGAGCAGCACGAGCCCGCCGGTGACGGCGGTCAGCCAGCCATCGTCGCCAGCACGAACAAGCGCGTAGATCAGGACGGCCGACGAGCCGGTGACCAGCACCGCGCCCAGAGCGTCCAACCGCGGTCGCGGTTGCATCCCTGTGGTGGCAGGCAGCATGACGGCGAGCGCGACGGCGATCAGCAGACCGATGGGGACGTTGATGAAGAACACCCAGGGCCAGCCAGGGCCGGCCGTAATCAGGCCGCCGAGAAGAACGCCCAACGCTGCGCCGCCGCCGCCGAGCGCGGCCCACACCCCGAGAGCCCTGTTGCGCTCGTCGCCGGAGAACAGATTCACCACCAGCGACAGCGCCGCCGGCGACAGCAGCGCCGCGCCGACGCCCTGCGCGATGCGGCCGCCCACCACCATGTCAGCGGAGCCGGCCAGGCCGGTCACCAAGGACGCCCCGGTGAAGACCAGCAAGCCGGTCAACACCACCCGCTTGGCGCCGACCAGATCGGCGATGCGTCCGCCGAGCAGCATCAGCCCACCGAAGGTGAGGGTGTAGGCGCTCACCGTCCACGTCACCACGGCCCGGCTCAGTCCGAGGTCGGTCTCCATGTGCGGCAGTGCGATCGCGACCACGGTGACGTCCAGGATGAGCATCAGCTGGGCGATACCGAGGAAGGCGAGGATCCGCCAGCGCAGCGGATGCTGTGTTGTCTTCTCGTGTATGTCGTGCGTGGTCATGACACCCTCCACGGAACTCGTATACGACCGTACGACTTGCAACGGAGAGGCTAACTCGTACATTCCCGTACGAGCTAAAGTGGTGGCATGGTTCCTGCCGACACGCGTCCTCGACGGCGCGCCGATGCCGAGCGCAGCATCGCGCGCATCGTGTCCGCCGCCCGCGACTGCCTCAGCCGCGATCCGGACGCGACCGTCGAGGACATCGCGAAGGCCGCCGGTGTGGGCCGGATGACCGTCTACGGACACTTCCGGACCCGGCCCGAGCTGGTGGAGGCAGCCCTGACCGATGCCTTGCAGGCCGGCGAGCAGAGGCTCGTCGGTGTCGACCTGGACGGTGACGCCCGGCAGGCGATGAACCGGCTGCTGGCATCCAGCTGGTCACTGGTCGCCGAGTCCGCTGCGCTGCTGACCGCGGCGCAGGCGGTCCTGCCCGCCGGGCGCCTGCGCGAACTGCACACCGGCGCGGCCGACCGGCTGGAGCAACTCGTCCGCCGCGGCCAGCAACAGGGCGTGTTTCGGACCGATCTGCCGATCACCTGGCTGGTCAACGCGGTGCACTACCTGCTCAACGGCGCTGCCGAGGAGACCCGCCTCGGCCGTCTCGACCCTTCGAGCGCCGCGAACGTCGTCACTGCCACGGTGCAGTCGCTTCTCGCGACACCACCAGCGAACGACACGCAGCCGCAACCCTGAGGCCGCTACGGCAGTGGCCGGCGTCGTCAGCGTGGCGCCTCCTTGCAGTCTGCAGCTGCGGTGGCAACTTTCTGCGGGTGACTGCTGAAGGTCAGCCGTGGTGACGGGTGTGTTCGCCGGCCGGGGTGCAGTGGGACGGACCGGGCTGCGGTGCGTCGTCCCCAGCGCCGCGCAGTGCGGGACCGATCACCAGGGTTGACCCGGCGAGCATGGCCGCGAACAGCAGCACCGCGACGCCAAGCGCCCGCCGCGTGTCGAACCGACGCCGCAGTCGTATCAGCATCGGTGCCATCGTGGCCAGCCCGAGCACGGCGAACGCGGTGCCACCGAGCCCGGCCAGCAATGCTGTGCCGGCGAGCAGACCGACGTGATGCAACAGGTGCGGAGCCAAGCCCATCGCCGCCCCGAGCACCGCGCCGACGCTCCACCGTCCGGCGCGGCGCCGCGCTTTCCGTGGCACCCGCCGACGAGGCGTCACGGAAGTACCGCCTCAGTGCCGGGCGGGTAGTGCCATACCAGCCGCGGCTCCGGCTCGCCGCGGGGATTGCGGTAGGTGTCGTAGCGCACCGGCCCGTCGCGGTGCAAGCCCACAGCGGTGCCGATCGTATCCACGTACGCCTCCGACCAAGGGAGCACGGTCCGGGACACGGGGGAGCAGGTGTTCGCCACGCTGGCTAACCGCCGGCGCGGCAGCTGCTCGCTCCACCGCCGATCGCGGTCGTCCGCCCAGGCGTGTGCACCCGGGCGCCGGGCTGCACGGAGAAGGCCCGCCTATACCCGGGAAGTAGGGGGTCAGGTTCCGGCCGGCCCGCGACTGCAGGTACACCCCGTCCTGCTCGCGGAAGGCGAGGTGCAGGTCGGGTGCCGCAGATCGCGCTGGTGGTGATCGTACGATCGAATCTGTCGTGATATGGATCTTGGGTGCCGGAACATCCTCGAGGCTAATGCCCTCGATCCCGTGCCATGTCAATGCCTTCACGTACTCACTTCTCGGGCAGGGAAGTCCCTCGGTTCGGGCGACCGATGGCACCGACCAGGCGCTCCTCAGGACAGTCTCCTCATCGCCAGTGCGGCGGCCGCGAGGGGAAAGAGTGCCACCACAAGCATGGACAGCGCGGGTCCGCTCTGGTGTGCCAGCGCCGCCGCCAACGCTGACCCGGCGGCACCGCCCACGAAGCAGGTGAGGTTGAGCAGGCCGAGGCCCGATCCGCGCAGCGACGGGGGCAACTTTGCGGACAGCAGTCCGGTCAGGGTTACCTGGGTGACGGCGAACGCGGCAAGGACCGCCCACGCAGCGATCACCGCGGTCCAGGCAGCCCCGCTCGCGGCGCTGAAGAGGGCGAGGCCGGCGGCCGCGGCGCACCCGGCCAGCAGCCGGCGTTGGGCCCGGCTGTCGAGGCGCCCGATGATCCGCGACAGCGCAGCGCCCAGCGCGGCACCGGGCAGCAGGACCACCCCGACGGTGAGGGCGTCCCAGCCGTGCGCGTTCGTCAGCAACTGTGGCGCCGCGTACATGGTGGCGAACAGCCCGCCGAAGGTGCCGACGCCGATGGTGGTGGCGGTCCAGAACGTGCTGTCGGCCACGATCTGCCGCGCGAGGAAACCGGAGGGGTGACGCGCCGACCAGCGGGTCAGCAGAACCGTGGCGGCGCAGGCCATCATGGCGAGGGCGCAGACCACGGCCCAGTGCAGATGCAGCGTGCCCGCCTGGATCAACACGACGATTGGGCACACCACGATGGTGACCAGGAGCGCGCCGACCACGTCGAATCGTCGTCGGGCAGTGACGCGCTCCGCCAAAGGCAGGCAGAAGGGCACCGCAGCCACCGACAGTAGGGGGAGGATCAGGGCGAGACGCCAGGACCACCAGGCGGTGACGACACCACCGGCCAGCGTGGCCGTCGCGGCGAATGCCGCGATCACCATGCCGTAGGTGGCCAGTACCCGAGGTCGGTACGCCGGCGAGACGGCGGCCAGCAGGGCGCCGGCACTTGCGGCCGCAGCACCGGAGCCGGCGGCAAGCAGCAGCCGACCGGCGACGACAACGCCCAGTTCGGGCGCCCACAGACAGGCGAGGGCGCCGATCACCAGCAACAGCGAGCCGGCGCGAAGCACGGGACGGATGCCGTACGTGTCCGCCAGCCGCCCTGCTACCGCCGTGCCGAGGCCGAGTGCCAGCGCGTGGGCGGTGAGCACCCAGGCGACCGCATCCGGCGCCGCACCCAGTGCCGCGCCGACGCGGGGCAGGGCCACCCCGGCGGCGGTGACGCCGAACACGACAGGGCCGAAGAGCAGACCCACCCGTAGCGCGGTCGAACGCGCCGTCGTCTGCACGTGTGCCATCACTCGCGGGGCGGTCACGGCTGTCCCGCCGTGCGGCGGGACAGCCAAGCCGCAGGGTCCTGGAAGTGCACGTCATAGTGATCCTGCATCGGCAGCAGAGACGCGAACGGCTCGTCCCCGCCTTGGATTCGACCGAGTGCGCGGAAATACTCGAAGCGGTCGACACCGGGTGTGAGCACGATGAACAGGTCGACGCCCGTTCCTGGTGCGGCGCCGAAGGCATGCACCAGGTTCGGCGGGACGAGGACGACACCGCCGGCCTCGACACGGACCATCGTCCGGTCGAGCAGGAACTCCGCGACGCCCTCGACAACGTAGAACAACTCCGCCGACAACGCATGGTGGTGCGGGCGGGCGCCGTCGGCGCCGGCACCCAGCGTCAGGCGATTCGCGCCCAGCACGCCGCCGGTGTGTACGGCGTCGGCGAGCAGGTGAAATCCGCCCGTCGGCAGGGCGACGTACTCGGCCGTGCCGGGCCGCACCACCAACGCCTCGTTCGGATAAGCCATGGCTGCTCCTCTCAGATGCTGCTCCCATTCGACGGCCGGAAGATCGTTCGAACCAGTACGAGCTAGCGTCGGCAGCGATCACCGATCGCGATCGACCAAGAGGTGGACGAGGTGGAACTGCGTCAGCTGCAGTACTTCGTGACTGTCGCGGAGGAGGGCGGCTTCGGCCGTGCCGCACAGCGGCTCAACATCGTGCAGTCCGCCGTCAGCCAGCAGGTGCGCCGCCTGGAGCGCGGGCTCGGCGTGCCGTTGTTCGACCGCTCCTCCCGCCACGTGCGGCTGACCGCGGCCGGCGAGCGTCTCCTGCCCGAGGCGCGAGCCGTCCTGACGGCGGCCGACCGGACCCGCCGCATCGCCGCCGACATCGCTGCCGGGCACGACGGTGTCCTGCGGCTGGGTGTCGTCCACGGGCCCGGCGACCGCATCTACCGGCTCCTCGCCGAACTGGCCACGTCGGCGCCCGGGCTGCAGGTCCAGCCGCACCGGCTCTCCGCAGCGGACCGGCTCGCCGCTGTCCGGTCCGGCGACCTCGATGCGGCGCTGGTCCGGGCCGCCCGGCCGGTGGCCGGACTGGAGTTGCTGCACGCCTGGAGTGATCCGCTCTACGCGGCGGTACCGGCAGAGCACCCTCTGCCGTCCGGGCGGGATCTACATCTGGCGGATCTGGCCGGCCTGCCGTTGCGGCTGGCTTCCCGCGACGCCAACGCGCTGTTCCACGACTTGATCGTTGATGCTTTCCGCCGCACAGGAACAGAGCCGTTGCTCGGGCCGTCGTTCACCACCCTGCAACAGACGCTGACCGCGATTGCCGCCGGGCCGCCGTCCTGGACGGTCTTCTACGACGTCAACGGGCTGCCGTCGATCCCACGGGTGGCCATCCACCGGCTGGCGGACCTGACGGTGACCACGTCACTGGTCGTGCCGGCCGGGCCACCCAGCCCCGCCGTTCGCCAGTTGCTGCAGGCACTCCACCGCACCGCGCCCGACGTCGGCGCCTGACGGTACGGCGCGAGTCAGCGCAGCACGTGATGTCAACGCCAGCACGAGACGCCCGTCAGCCGCCTGCGGCAGCGGCACCGCCGCCAGAGCAGTACGTAGCCGGTCGACATCCAACCGTCCACACGTCAGAGCGATTAGCGAGGCGTCGAGTTCACGCGTGCCGTTGAGGCGGTGGAGCTGGTCGCGCCTCCACTGGCAATCTCGGTGACGTGTCGACGTTGGATTAGCGGTGCTGGTGCTGCTCAGGCAGATGGCTTGCCGGGTGGACCCACAGCAGGACGTTGTCGGGACGCGCGGTGCCCGTCTGCTTCCACTCCCGCCGGAAGAACGCGAGGATTTCCGGGTCCGAATGGCGCAGGCTGAAGTGGATGAGGACGAACAGCGTTCGTGGGTGCGCCTCGACCACGGGGCGTAGCTGGCTCCAGACCGTGTGCCCGACGCGATCCGCGCGTTCCAGTTGGGCATCGTCGAGAAAAGTGCATTCGGTGATGACGACCGGGTAGTCGAGCAGCCATGGGTTGCGCTGGAACACTTTGACATGTGTATCGCCGAGGAAGGCGAACAGCGGTCGGAAGATCTCCATGTCGACTTCGGCACCCTCGGCCCGTTTGCGTGCCATGATCCGGCCGAACTCGCCACCCCGACCCTCGCCAACCAGCTGGCGCCGCAGTTCGTCGTACTCCGGTCGGAGCGTCTTGCTCCGCTGGGCGAAGGCATATCCCACGCAGGGCACCTTGTGCTCGCACTCGACCACCCGCACCTGGTGCCCCCTGCGCCCGAAGGTGAACTCGTCGTCGTGCCGCACCCCGTGCAGCCGGTGGCCCTTCGCCAGGGCGGGCTCGAACGCCGCACCGTGGTTCAGCTCGGCGCTCGCACGGAGGTAGGACTCCACGTACGGCACCGCCTGCGCGGGCAGGTAGATGTCCACGCCGGCGGGATTCGTGGCCAGGTAGTCGAGGTCCTTGGCGTGATCGTGATGGGTGTGGGTCAGGAAGACTGTGTCCACCTGTCGTCCCTCGCACAGCCCTGCGTCGAGACTGCACCGCAGTTCCGGGATGTGGAAGAAGGTCTTGTCGTTAGCGCGGGAGTAGCCGGTGAGGGTCAGGCTGGTGCCGGGTATCCGCCAGGTCTTCCACTGCCGGAACGGGTGTCCTCGCTCCAGACGCGCCGGATGGTCGGCCGGCGTCAGGTCGGGTTCGGTCATTGCTCGGTTGTCCTCGTGTGGTTGTTCAGGCGGCGTTGTAGCGCCTCGATATCTGCCACGATCTGGCGGGATCCCTCGACCTCATCGTCGTCGATGGATCCTGCGCCCCGGTTCGAGGGCTGCCGGATTTCCCATTCGTCGAGGCGGAGGCGAGCGATGGCGTGCTCGTGGAGGACCGTGAGGAGGGACTGGCCGGAGGGCTCGACGGACAGTTCGCCGTCGTCGCCGCGCCGGTGCCATGGGACGCCGAACACGGTGCTACGGCCGACCGCGAGCTCACTCAGGCGGTAACAGTGGACCAGGCCGCCGTGGCGAACCACGTAGTGGCCGTGGTGGTGCAGTGCGACGAGCGGGACGAGGTCTGGGTTCCAGGCGAAGATCCGCCGCTGGGCCGGCCATGTCATCGCCGACGGCCTCAGAGCCGGTCCACCCGCTTCGAGCGGCACGCCCAGCCCCCACGGCAGGCTGGTCACGTCACCGGGGACCGCGTCGTGCGGATCTGCGTCGGTGAGCACGAAGAACTCGTCCGGGAACGCGACGCCGTAACACTCGGCCAGCACCTCACGCGGGCTCGAACCGGTGGCGTACAGGGCCCACGCCAGCCGGGCCATCGACCGGTAGTCGTCGAGGGACGCCTGGTCCCGGAGCCGGGCCAGCGTGCGGTCGGACACCGGTGTGGTGAACGGGGCGGTCAGCTCGGAGCGAACCACGCCCGGCGCTCCGGCCGGCAGCAGCGCCGCGACCCGGTGCAGCGCGGCGCGGTGCGCGGGAAGCGTGTCGACGTCACGGTGCTGCGGTGCGAGCCGCCGCAGTGCCTCCAGCCGGTCGACGACCGTCGCGTGGTAGTCGTGCAACACCGCCAGCAGCGACGGGCCGAGCTGTTCGATCCGCCCGGCGTCATCAGACGGGTCGGTGCCGAAGATCGTCGGCTCGCCGCGGGTGAGTTCCGTGAGCCGGTAGCACAGCACAAGGCCGCCGTACTCGGTGCGGTGGTCGCGCAACGGCAGCACCGGAACCAACCGGCGGTCGCGTTCGAAGACCCTGCGGTCGTTGTAGTCGTCGATGCTGCTGCCGGACGGCGGCACAGGACCGCCCCGGTCGGCCGGCAGCGCGAGTCGCCACACGTGACACCGCAGATCCTCGGGCAAGTGCCCGGGTAGCGGCAGGTGATCGGCGAGCGTGAAGAACTCGTCCGGGAACGGCGCGCCGTAGCATTCGGCAAGCACCTCGCGACGGTCCTTTCCGATCGAATACAGCGCCCAAGCCAGGTCGGCCATCGACCGATACTCACGCCGGAAGGCAGCTGCCCGCAGCCGGTCGACATCCTCGCTGGTGGGCTGGGGGCGACCCTCGGCCGGTGCGCCGGCCGAGCACGGGGCGCCCCGCTCGGCGCATACGTCGACCCCGCCCGCGTTGAGCAGCCGGCCGATCAGATCCTCGACCGGTTGCCGGGCGATCGATCCGGCCAGCCCCAGTTCACGCCTACGTACAGCGGCGGCGTGCAGTGCCGTGTGCCCCTGCAGGTCGACGGCGTTGATGTCCACACCGGCGGCGAGCAGTCGGGGAAGGAGCAGCTCGTGGTCGAGGTGGGGCAGCAGGTGCAACAACGTCTGGCCGGATCCGTCACGCACCAGCGGGTCGGCGCCGGCGTCGAGGAGCGCACACACGCCGGCGGTGTCGCGGTGAACCGCCCGCTCCATCAGCTCCGCGCCGCCATCACGCGTTGCCGCGGGCGCGGCGGGCCGGCCGGACAGGTCACCAGCGCCGGCAGGCCGCGTCGGGAACAGCGCCTGGGTGACCGCCGGGTGCAGCTCATCCGGCCCGACAAGCCCGAACCGCAGCAGGTCGAAATCGATCGGGTGGCGATACTCGGGGGCGGTGAGCAGGCGGGACTCCCCGGCTCCGGCACTACGCCGCCGCGCCGTGACCTGGCCGCCGTCGCCGAACGTCAGCTCGATATCGGTGCCGGCCTGGCCCTCGTCGCGGCATTCGACCCAGATCGTCCGGGCCGGGCACGTGCGCCGCTCCGACAGGCCGGGGTCGAACACGCCACTGTCGAGCACCCGTCGGGCATCGGCCACCAGCCGCTCGACCGCGACCCACGGGCGCTGCGGCCATCGGTCCTGTTGCCCGTCGGCGAGCGTGATCCCGCACGCGGCGAGGGCCTCGCCGGTGCGGCCCTCGTCCCAGAGCAGGGTCAGCCACTCCGTCATGGCGACCGGGTCGTCCGGACGCGGCCTGGCGGGGACGGTATCCAGGAGGCGGCCGTCGACGCCGTGGAACGGAATTCGGTCCGGCCCGCCACCGCAGAGGCCGCGCAGCTCGCTGGTGTACCGGACGTCCCAGTACGCCCGCGGCAGGTGGTATGTTCCCGGAACGCGGTCCGGCAGGTCCGTCTCGTCCGCCCGTCGAGTCTGCACCCACAGCTGCAGCCGGCCTGGCTGGTTCCTTACCGTACTGACCATGAGGTTCGCGCCGCCGCCGGCCGGATAGCGGCGCAGCAGGCCGGACCCGATGGGCGCGCCGTCCGCGTTCAGTTCTCGAGGCACGGTCCAGCGCAGCAGGTCCGGCGCGACGTGCCGCAGGTCGTCGATCACCTGGTCGGCCGTCTCGCGGCCGTGCAACCGCGTGATCGCGGCGACGTCGACGTCTAGGTCGACCCGGGCTGCGGCGCAGGCGCCCGCCACGTCCCCGGCGAGCCGCCGCACGGTGGCGGCCTCGACCATCTCCGCCGGGACGTCGCGCGGACGCGTCCGCCGATACATCTCCAGCACGTCCAGTCGCTGCCCGCGAACCATCGCCACTCGCGAGACGGTAACAGGCCTCGATACGCCGTTGAAGGATCATGCGTGTAGCAGGGCTCTGGGGATGTGAGCGGTCGTGGCGTCTGGGGTAGGTGTCGATGTGCTGCCAGCAGAGTTGCCAGGCGCATGGTCTGTCATTTCGGCCTCGCTGCCGATGAGGGCGGCCTTGTTGAGGGCGTGCGCGGCGTCGGGCATGCCGTGTTCGTCGCTTCTGGAGGGCGGTGTCCGCTGCGTCGATGATCTCTTTGATGCGGGGGCGATCGCAGGGCAGTTCGCTGTGCTGCGGCAGGTGGGCGGTGGTCGTGTTCGGGGCGTGGGCGCCGGGGAGCGGGAAGTGTCGTGCTGCGGCGGCGAGGGTGGCGTGAGGCATGGCTAGTGCGGTGTCCACCGGTGTTCGCGGCCGGGCTGCCCGTCGTAGGTCCACAGCGGCCAGCCGTCCGGGGCAGAGACGGCGTGGACGTAGCCGCCGTGGTGGCGGTGCGTGCCCCGACCACCACAGGTCTACTCCGGGCGTCGGCCCTGGGGTGGCGACCCGGTCAGTGGTGATCAGGGTGCCATCGAGGTTGACGTGGCTGTAGCCGGCGGCGCTTTCGCGGCCAGCAGCGCATCGTGCGAGAGGCACTGACGAACATCGCCCGCCACGCCCCACACGCCAACGGCGTCACCGTCGCCGCCGACCAGCACCCACCGGCGTCACGCTACTCTGCCCGGTCGGGGGTCAGCGGCGACTGCCCGACGAGGAGATCCGCTTCTAGGTGCCGGCAGCCGTGCGGCTACGGCTGGCTCGGCCAACCAATCGCGTCGAGGAACTCCTCTACGGCGAGTACAACCTGACTGAGCACTGCGATCGACTCGGTGAGCGGGCCGGGTACGTACATTCCGTGATCGGCGCCTTCCACCTCCAGCAGGTGGGGTGACAGCCGGCGGGCCAGGCCACTGTCCCAAACTTTGTCGGCAGTGCCACCCACGAGCAGGAACGGCGCGGTCGCACGGCCCAACGCATCAGCCACCCACGGCAGGGTGAGCAAGGGCGTGAGCCACACGGCGGGCAAGTTTCTTTCGGCGGCAATCGCTGCCGCGTTCGTGCCGAGCGACTTGCCGATCAACAGTGGGCGACCGCCAATGGCGTCGACCAACGGATCGATCTCACCGCGGACCCAGCTCTCGATCTCCGGCTGATCAGGCTTCGGAAACTCCTGGGACCACGAGTGTCGATGTACCGTCGCGCCCCGTTGTTCCGCCACGTCGCCGGCGTACATCAGCAGGGGAGCGCCCGGTCCGAACATACCGCCGGGAATCACGACAGCGTCAGTCATGCGACGACCCTACCTAACTTGATCTTCAACCTGTTTGGGCTTAGGCGTGGTTCGCAGGTCGTCGTCAGGGCCCAAGAACCTTGATCACGGTCGTCTTTGCCAGCGCCGGACGGACCCACAAGTGCGGTCATCCGGCCCTGTGGCACCCGCATCGACAGGCCGTCCAACACTGCGGCACCGTTGTAGCCGAAGCGCGCGTCGGTGCTGCATCCGCGGGCAGAGCGGAGATGGGGACCGGCGTGTATCGGCGGCCGGCTCCGGCTGGCCCCTTCGATCTGTCACGCGGTGCTGCGCCTGGCGATCCGCCTTCTGTTCAAGCGACGGGGGCATGAAGCCTCCAACGATCGGAGGCCGAAGTGCCGACAACCTCCGGCCGCTCTAGACCTGGCGGGACGCGCGGCGCGAGCCGAATGCCCGGTCGCACTGCTGTCACCGTCCGAGCGGAGAGGTCAATCTTCACGCGCCGCCGACAACTGCCGTTCGTAGTGCCGGGCCGCCCTGGCGCGGTTACTGCATGAGGGTTTGCAGAACTCCTGTCGTCCGTGCCCTTTGATGAAGTAGCGCACACAACGTGGCGCGGTGCAGGCGCGCAGGTCGGCGCGGCGCGGGCCGGTGAGCAGGTCGATGGTGGCGCGGGCGAGCCCCGCGAGCGTCGCCTCGTGTGGCTTCGCCCCGAACGGCGGGAGCAGGTGCGATGACGGGATGGTGTCCCAAGTCAGTACGGGAATGACCGGAGCCAGGGCGGCATAGGCGTTGATCGTGGCCACCGCGTCCGGCAGTGGCATCAGGCGGTGTGCGTCGGCACGGCTGGCCGGGCCGGGTTCGACCGCGCGGGCGAAGAGCGCCCGGGTCGCCGCGCGTACCTCGACGACCCGGTTGAGCAGGCCCGCCGTGGCCGGGACATCGGGCATGCCGACACGGGAAAGGAACGCGGCGAGCCCGTCGGTGGATGTCAGCTCGTCGAGGACGCCGCCGTTGCCGTCATGGCGGATAGTGCTGGCGAGGTCGAGCGCGAGCGACGTGTCCTCAGACCTGGGCTTGATCACATCTCCCACGATACGCTAGCGTCTCTAACGCCAAAACCATGTTTTAACGTTAGGAAGTTACTGGTGCTGCTCCTCGCCCAGATCAGTGACCTGCACCTCGACGGCTCCGAGCGAGCCTCCACACGGGCAGCTGACACCGTCGCCTACCTCAAGCACCTCCCACAGCCCGTCGACGCGCTGTTGATCACCGGGGACATCGCCGACACCGCCGCCCCCGCCGAGTACGACGAAGCCAGGAGCCTGCTCGCTGACTTCCCGGCTCCGGTGCTGTGGGCGCCCGGCAACCATGACGCTCGACCGGAATACCGCAAGGCCCTACTCGGACTGCCGCCGTCGCAGAGCCCCATCAACTCGCTCCACGTAGTCAAGGGCGTCGCGGTCCTGATGTGCGACTCCACCGTCCCCGGCAGCGACGACGGCCTGCTCGACGACGAGACGACGGCGTGGATCGACGAGACCCTGGACGGGCTCTCAGACATCCCGGCCATGCTCGCCTTCCACCACCCACCCGCCGCGATGCATCACCCGTTGCCCGACGCCTACCGCCTTCAGCGCGAAGACGAACTGGCCCGGCTGTTAGCCGCACACTCGAACGTTAAGGCCCTGATCACAGGTCACGCACACACGGCCGCGGCAGCGACGTTCGCGGGCCTGCCCGTGCTGGTCGGACCTGCAGTGACCTGGACCCTCCGGCTGCCTTGGGAAGGCCAGAAGACCGCTGACCGCGACGCGCCGCCCGGGTACGCGTATCACGTTCTGAGCGACGACGGCACGCTGACCAGCCACTTCCGCGTGCTCGCCTGATGGTCGCCGGGTTCCTGGTCGCGATCTTTCCTCTGATCGCGACCCCCGGAGCCAGCCTCGCGCTGCTCACCCAGAACATCGCACCGCACGGCCCACGCCGGGCGATCCCGGTGATCGCCGGCACGGTCACCGGGATCTACACACACGCACTGTTCGCCATCCTCGGCCTGTCCGCCGCGGTCATGCACTCCAGCCAGGCATTCTTCGTGGTGCGCATAGCAGGCGCCCTCTACCTGCTGTTCCTGGGGATCTGGACCTGGCGCACGCCCCGACCGAGCCCGTCAGGGAGCGGCCCGCCGCGGCCCGCGTACCGGCAGGCCTTACTGAGCAACGTGCTCAACCCGAAGGCCGCGTCCATCTATCTGACGCTGGTCCCGCAGTTCGTCGACCCACATCAAGCGCTCAGTCCGCAGATCGCCGTACTCGCCACGGCACACGCACTGCTCATCACCGCATGGCTGGTTGGATGGACCGCGATCCTCGTCCGGGCCGGCCGCACACTGCAATCCACGACGTGGGCGGTCGCAATTCGACGCGCTGCCGCCGCCGTCCTCGTATACCTCGGGATTCGCACCCTGGCGGCGTGAGTCGGGGCAGGTGTATCACCCGACCACTATGGCCACTACGTATTCTGCCCGCTCGGAACGGGCGGCGGTTCCCTTCCCTATGCACCGGGTGGCAGGCCCCCTACGTCGGCCGGAACCCGCATCTGCATCGAGAGAGCGCAGCTCTCTATGGCATCCCGCCGTCCGCGCCTGTCAAGATCACCGAAAGCGAGAGGTAGTCGAGCGTCACCAGCGCTCTTCTGCGCGGCGACCACGATCGCCGCATTTAGCGCGAGGAACACCGCCACGAGGGGGATGGCCACGCCGACGGCGTCGCTGAAGCCGAGCAGGAACACTCCGCCCAGGATGAGCAGCAGTACCACCGTGACCACGACGGCGGCGGCCGTGCCGTGCGAGAAGTGGGTGCGGCCGAGCACGGGGCAGCCGCAGGAGGCTGGTGTGGCTGATCCCCGAGGGGAGGTGGTCCGCCCTGGACGGGGAGGTTCATTCCTTTCGGGTGGTGCTGGCCTCACCCTGATTAGAGGCAAGCTCGTTTGCACCTGCGTAAAGGGGGTCTTCCCGGGCGCCCGTCCGCTAGACCGATTCGCCCGTTGTGGGGATGTCAACCGGAGGAGATAGCGGATGCCTGATCCGATCGAGGAGTTCTTCACCGGGGTTGGACACCGGACCCATGATCAGTACCGTCAGGTCGAGGGCACAGTTCGCTTGGATCTGGTTTGGGGTCATCAGCAGGTAGACCACTGGTTCTTTCGGATCAGCCATGGCCGGATCCACGTGAGCCGGGACGACCGCGACGCCGAGTGTGTGATCCGCGCGGATCGGGAGTGGTTCGAGCGGGTCGTCCGTGGTGAGGAGGATCTGCGATCGGCGTGGCTTCGCCACCGGTTGGCGCTCGTGGGCAGCCTGTACTGGTTGGAGATGTTCCAGAAGTTGCTTCCCGGGCCGGCTGGGGCGCGTGATCCGCGGGTGCTGGTGAACAGTGGGAGGCGCTCGTGAACGGCGGCGATTCGGTCCGGATCCTGAACGGCAACACTTTTGTGGTCAGCGATGGTTGCGGCGACATCGACGCGTCTCCCAGCATCCCGACCGGGCTGTTCGCTTTCGATACCCGCTACCTGTCGAAGTGGCAGTTGACCCTCAACGGAGAGAAGCTCCAGGCGCTGGCCGTGGATGACGTGCATTATTTTGAGAGCCGCTTCTTCCTGGTTCCGCCGGGGGCGAGTCACTACATCGACGCCAAGATGTCGATCATCAGGCAGCGGTCGATCGGCAACAGCTTCGATGAGGAGGTGAGGATCCTCAACCACACTCGCGAACCGGTCGACCTCAAACTGCGGGTAGAGGCAGCCAGCGACTTCGCCGATGTGTTCGAGATCAAGGATGTGCGGCAGAAGAAGGGGCGGACCTACGTACTGGTCGAGGACGGTCGCCTTCGGATGGGGTACGAGCGGGAGACTTTCCGGCGCGAGACGGTCGTTTCGGCCACGGTCCCGGCCGAGGTCGACGAGCAGGGCATGACCTTCGACGTCCATCTCGAGGGGCACGGGGAGTGGACCGTGTGCCTGCATGTACACACTCTCGGCGCGGATGGCCGCGACATCCGCTCCAGCCTGCTAGGCCAGCCCGGGCCCTCCCGGCCTCGGCTCGAGTACGAGTTCGATGAATGGCTCGCGAGCGCCCCCCGCCTCAGTGCGGACAGCGAGGCCCTGCAGCGGACGTACCGGCGCAGTCTTGTCGACCTCGCCGCGCTTCGGATGGTGCCGCTGGCGTTCGGCGGACCGAGTGTGCCGGCGGCTGGACTGCCCTGGTTCATGACCATCTTCGGTCGGGACAGCATCTTCACCAGCCTGCAGGCACTGCCGTTCGCCCCGGAACTCGCCCTGACAACGCTGCGGACCATGGCGTCGATGCAGGGCGGCAGGCTCGATGACTTCCGGGACGAGGAACCGGGAAAGGTGATGCACGAGTGGCGCTACGGCGAGTCGGCGGCGTTCGAGGAGTTGCCCTTCACCTCCTACTACGGCGCCGCCGACTCGACGCCGCTGTTCGTGATCCTGCTCGATGAGTACGAACGCTGGACCGGCGACGCCGAGGCGGCCCGCAGGCTGGAACCCGAAGCGCGCGCGGCGCTGGAGTGGATCGACACATACGGCGACCTGCTGGGTAACGGCTACGTCTGGTACCAGCGCCGCAACGAGCAGAGCGGCCTGGAAAACCAGTGCTGGAAAGACTCGTGGGACTCGATCTCCCACCGTGACGGCACGCTACTGAAAACGCCGCGCGCCACATGCGAGATCCAGGGTTACGCGTACGACGCAAAGAAACGTGGTGCCCGCCTGGCGCGGGAAGTCTGGAAAGACCCCACGTACGCCGACCAGTTGGAGCGGGAGGCCGCAGCCCTCAAGGAACGCTTCAACCGCGACTTTTGGGTCTCCGACGGAGAATACTACGCACTGGCTCTGGACTGCGACGGCAGGCCGGCGGACGTCTTGTCCTCAAACATTGGGCACCTGCTGTGGAGCGGAATCGTCGAACCCGACCGGGCTCCGATGGTGGCGCGGCACCTACTCGGTTCTCGCCTGTTCTCCGGCTGGGGCGTTCGCACCCTCGCGGAAGGGGAGGAACGGTACAACCCGGTGGGATACCACGTCGGAACCGTGTGGCCTTTCGACAACTCGTTCATCGCGTGGGGGTTGTGGAGGTACGGCTTCCGGAAGGAAGCGGGCCGGATTGCCGAAGGCATGATTGAGGCCGCCGAGTACTTCGATGGCCGCCTCCCCGAAGCGTTCGGCGGATACCGAAGGGAACTCACCAAGTATCCCGTCGAATACCCAACCGCATGCAGTCCGCAGGCATGGTCCACCGGAACTCCGCTGCTGTTGCTGCGGACGATGCTAGGCCTGCAACCCGACGGGGAACAGTTGGTGACCGACCCGGCAATACCGGACCGGCTGGGCAGGGTGGAGCTGACCGGCGTTCACGGGCGGCGGAAGTGAGCGATTGCGCCGACGCGGCACGCCTCGCCGGCTCGCAGGCGTGAAAGCGCAGCACAGGTGTGGCTGAGCCACTCGATGCCCAGCCGAGGCCGTCCGGGGAGTGCTGGCTGGCCCGCCTACCCGCCACCGGCGGTTCACCGCTCACGTCCGATGAGCGGCGTGAGCCCGTCCAGCATGAGCCGCAGGCCCAGCTCGAAGATCCGGTCGAGGTCGAGGTCGAGGGCGTAGCCGTCGACGGCGAAACTCGCCATGAGCCCGGCGAAGGCCGGGTACCGGCCGGTGGCGGCGATCTGGCTCATGGCAGGTCCCTGCTGCCGCATCCACTCGTCCTCGGACAGGCCGGTGGTGGCCTGGGCGTGCGCCTCCCGCTCGAGGTTCACGGCCAGGCCCTGCACGTAGCTGTACAGCAGCACCTGCAGGTCGAGGGTGGTGGCCGCGTCGAAGCCGGCGGCCCTCAGCCCGGCGAGGATCTGCTCGCCGTGCGCGAGAAGGTTCGGCAGCGGCAGTGGCCGGGTGAGCGGGCTCAGGTGGGCCAGCCAGGGATGGCGTCGGTGCAGCGTCCACAGCGTCCGCACCGCCTCCTCCACGCGACCCCGCCAGCTCTCGGTGTCCTGCGCCGTGGGCGGCAGCTCTCCGAACGCCGCGTCGGCCATCAGCATGACGAGGTCGTCCTTGCTGGTCACGTGCCGGTAGGCCGACATGGTCGACGCGCCGAGCCGCGCGGCGATCCCGCGCATCAACCGCACGATGACCGACTGCACCGCATCGGCGAACCTTGGCAGCTACAACGACAAGGCCGAGGACATTCACGGCTGACGCCCTGACCTTGATCGGCACGGCCTCGACCATCGGGTGGGTGGCGTCGAATACGCCACCCACCCGACCAGCGTCAGCGCGGCATCGCGGCGTACTCGGCGGCCAGGTAAGACCGGTAGCTGATCACCGCGGGGATCGTCACGTTCAACTTCCCCGCCGCCGTGGTCAACATCTGCTCATACCCCAGCAGCGCGCCGGTTGCGACGTCAACGATCACGGTGTACTGGGCAGGCAGGCCATGAGCGTCGGACAGGATTGCAAACGCCTCCCCGGGACGCCCGGCCCGGTCGGTGACGGTTCCGGCCGCTGTGATCCCCGGAAGGTCGGCCAGCAGCCTGAGCGCTGCCGCGCGTTGCGCCGGGTTCAACAGCCGCACACCGGCAAGCTCGGCGACATCCTCCAGATACTGCACCGGCGCCTCAGGCGCGGACGCGCCCGCCCTCAGCCATTGACGCAGCGCCCCGGCGTCCGTCGGCACCGCGCCCGGAAGCGGCTGTAGAAACCTCCAGCGGCGAAATCGCGCACCTCCTGCGACGCATCCTGACCAGGTCACTGGGGCGCATCTGCAGGTCGGCACCCAGCTCGGTCTGGCCGTGCACGTCCTGATAGCCCACGGGAATCCGGAGGTCACCGGCGGTTGGCGCGGCGGCCATCGCCGCTGCCGACCTGCGCGCCACCTCGCCGACGGGGCTCGCTCGGGACGCCGCACCCTGTACCGGGGGACTGCACAGCGCTGTGTAGCGCCATGACCTGTTCGTCCGGGGAGAGTCTGCCCTGCAGCGTCCCGCCGGGTCGTTGGTCTACCGTGCGGCCCCGCGCTGGCGGCCGGCGACCGCTGACGATGACCTGGTGCGCGACCTCAGCCGAGCGTTGTCGCAGAGGCTTCAGGCCGAGTGCCGCCAGCGTTGCCGCCCAGGCGTTTGCCCCGCCCGGCATGGCCAGGAGCGCCGGCAGGGGACAGCCGTCCGAGCCGGGCACCGTGGCCTTCGCACGGTAGGGCGGCCGGGCAATCACGGTGATGCACGCCGCTGGGTGCCGAGCGGCGAAGGCCCGTCGACCAGGTTGGGCGACTGCCGCCTCCATGCTGATGTCTGCGTAGCGTCTGGGGTGGTTCGGGTCGCTGGCGGCCGGGCCACCGGGCGAAGGCCCCGCTGAGACCTCTCTACGCCTGCCGTCTGGCTCTGCACAGCATCACGCTTGTCCCCCGCGAGAGCTACCCGCAAGTGTCCACCGCACGGTGACGATTCCCGGTCCGCGAATCCATAGCGTTCCAGGTGGACCGCGGCACCCCGGCCGCGCACCTCTAGAAGGAACCATCATGCGTGTGATGAAGCAGATCTTGGCCGTCGTGGCGGTCAGTCTCGTCGGCAGCCTGGCCCTCGCGACGGTGAAGAACAACCCCTGGCTCACCCTGGCCCTCGGGATGGCGACCGCCGTGGCCGCGCTCCTCGTGTACAGGTGGGTGGTGCGCCGTACCGAACGACGTGAGGTCACGGAGCTGGCCCGGGCCGGGGCCGGCACCCGGATCGCCCGAGGGACGTTGATCGGGTTCGCCATGTTCGCCGCCGTCATCGTCAACATCGCCTTGCTGGGCGGCTACCACGTGCACGGCCTGGGCTCGGTGACCGGCGTGGTGGGGCTGTTCGGGTTCATGGCCGCCGTGGCCGTGACCGAGGAGTTGCTCTACCGGGGCCTGCTGTTCCGTCTCGTCGAGGAACGCCTCGGGACCTGGCTCTCGCTGCTGCTGACCGGCGTGCTGTTCGGCCTGATCCACCTGCTCAACCCGGACGCCAGCCTGTGGGGCGCGACCGCCATCGCGGTCGAGGCGGGCTTCATGCTCGCCGCCTGCTACGCGGCCACACGCAACCTCTGGGTGCCGATCGGGCTGCACTTCGGCTGGAACTTCGCCGCCGGGGGGATCTTCAGCGTCGTGGTCTCCGGAAACGGCGAGTCGAAGGGGCTGCTGGACGCCACGATGTCGGGCCCGACGCTGCTCAGCGGCGGCGACTTCGGGCCGGAGGGTAGCCTGTGTACGGTGCTGGCGGGGCTGGTATTGACCGTGGTGTTTCTGCGGCTGGCCCATCGCCGCGGCCGCATCGTCCCGCGTCGCCGCGCGGTCGACGCGCCGGCTGCAGGCGTTACCGTCTCCTGATGGTCGACCTACGGATGCTCCCGGACCTGTGGCGGCGCTGGCCCGTCACGGCCCGGGATATCCCGCTGGCGCTGCTGATCGCCCTCGCCTCCGCGGTGCCGGTACTGCACGACCGCGGTACGCAACTCGGCAACCTGCCCGGCCGTCCGTTCGACGAGCTGGCCGTGGTGGCGATCGCCCTGGAGTGCCTCCCGCTCGCCATCCGCCGGCGCTGGCCCGGGATCTGCCTCGCCCTGGTGTCACTCGGCTTCACCATCGACCAGGTGCGCGCCTACCACACGGTCGCGGGCATCGCGTTGGTCGTCGCGTTGCTGAGCGCTGGAGTCCACCTGGAACGTCGTCGGCGCACCACCCTGGTCCTGGGCTCCGCCGCGTACGTCGCACTGGCCGTCGCCCTGCACCGGCAGGGGTCGACGGAGGGCGTGGGTGGTTTCCTCACCTTCTACCTGGCGTTGGCCCTCGCCTGGGGAGCCGGGGCCTGGCTGCGGCAGACCCGGGCCGCCGAGGCCGAGCGCCGCCACCACGCCGCCGCGGCCGCCCGCGCCACCGAACGCGCCCGCATCGCCGGTGAACTGCACGACGTCGTGACCCATCACGTGACGGCGATGGTCGTGCAGGCCGAGGCGGCGCGCTACCTGACGGCCAACCCGGACAGCCTCGACACCACCCTTACCGCCATCACCGACACCGGCCGGCGGGCCATCACCGACCTGCGGATTCTGCTCGACCTGCTCAACCCCGACCACGACGCCGAGCCGCGCGTGCCGTCCGTCGGCGAGCTGCACGCCCTGATCGAGCAGACCCGGCAGGCCGGGCAGCCGGTGGAGCTCACCCAGGAGGGCAACCGGGCGGCAACGACAGGCGGCGCGGAGGCCGCCGCCTACCGAGTCGTGCAGGAGGCGCTGACGAACGCCCTGAAGTACGCCCACGGCAGCCGCACCGCCGTGCACGTTCGCCACGGGGAGAAGGAGATCACGGTGGAGATCAGCACCGACGGCTCGGGCGCGCACGCCGCAAGCCCAGGTGGGAGCGGACGCGGCCTGGCCGGGCTGCGCGAACGCGTCACCGTGCTCGGCGGCGAGTTCAGCGCGGAAAGCCGGGAGGATGACGGCTTTGTCGTCCGGGCACGCATCCCCACCGGGAGCGCGTCGTGACCGCGCCGATCCGGGTGCTGGTCTGCGACGACCAGGCGCTGATCCGTACCGGCTTCGCGACGATCATCGGCGCTCAACCCGACCTGGAGGTGGTGGGCGAGTGCGGGAACGGGCGCGAGGCGGTCGACCTCGCCGGCCGGCTGTGCCCGGACGTGGTGGTGATGGACGTACGGATGCCGGTACTCGACGGCATCGAGGCGACCCGCCTGCTGGCTGGCGTCGGGGCGGCCCACCCGGTCAAGGTGCTCGTGGTGACGACGTTCAACCTCGACGAGTACGTCTACGAGGCATTGCGCGCCGGAGCGAGCGGCTTCCTGCTCAAGGACGCCCCGCCGGGGCAGCTGCTGCACGGCATCCGCACCGTCGCCAGCGGGGCCGCGCTGCTGGCGCCCGAGGTGACCCGGCAGCTCGTCGGCAGGTACGCGGCGCGCATCCGCCCCGCCGAGGGCACGCCGGACGACGTGGGACTGACCCCGCGCGAGTTGGAGGTGCTGCGCCTGATCGCCGACGGCCTGTCCAACGGCGAGATCGCGGCCCGGCTGGTGATCAGTCAGGAAACCGTCAAGACGTACGTGTCGCGCATCCTCACCAAGCTCGACCTGCGCGACCGCGTGCAGGCGGTGGTGTACGCGTACCGGACCGGGCTGGTGACGTGAACGCCGTCACGCGACACCACACGGCGGCGGCCCCCGCACCGGTCTGGTGCGGGGGCCGCCGCCTGTCCGGCCTCCGGCTGGCTGGTCCGCTCAGCGACTAGCACAAGTCCATCCGCTCCGACCCGGCGCCGCTCCGGGGGTCGACGAAGATCGTTACAGGGTTAGCGGTAGCGATGATTCTGTCCGTTAACCGGCTCTTCGCAGTCGAGGGTGTAGCGCCGAGAACATAGAGCTGTTGGACGGTTGGATGTGAGTCGTCAGGAGGTGCGAGAGTCGTAGTTCTCGCGGTTTGCGAGGACCTCGGCCATGTGTGTCTGCGCCCAGTTTCTGAGCCCGCGCGTCATGTGATGAAGCGAGAGGCCGAGGTCGGTCAGCTCGTAGGAGACGGTGACAGGGACGGTTGGCGTCACGGTACGGGTGAGCAGGCCATCGTGCTCCAGCGACCGTAGCGTCTGGGTCAGCATCTTCTGGCTGACCCCGGCCAGAAGACGAGAGATCTCGGAGTATCGCATCGCCTTCGGAGCGTCTGCGTGTGCTGCGCCGGGCTGGCCAGGGTTGTTGTCGCCGCCCAGCGCACACAGGATCAGGACGACCCACTTGTCCGAGATTCGGTCGAGCAGCTGCCGGCTGGGGCACCCTGCCAGGAACGCGTTGTACTCCACCTTGGCCTGAGCCCTCTTCTGGGCCGCCTTCATCGTCGTCACTGATCGCACCTCTCACCGATGGGTGGGTTACGCACTCCAAAGTGCCTACTTCCTGACAGGAAGTTTCTCTCCAATGCTGATGCAGGGAGGCAGCAGGCGCCACCCCCCAAGTTCGCACGACGAAAGGCAACAGGATGAGCACACCCTCCTTCTCTCTTCCCGGCGGCACCTGGACTCTGGGTGACCTGACCGTCACACGGTTCGGCTACGGCGCCATGCAACTGGCCGGCCCGTGGGTCATGGGGCCGCCCACCGATCGCGAGGGTGCCCTGGCCGTTCTGCGTGAAGCGGTCGACCTCGGTATCACCCACATCGACACCAGCGACGCCTACGGGCCGCGCGTCACCAACGAGTTGATCCGCGAGGCACTGCACCCCTATCCCGAGTCGCTGCACATCGTGACCAAGGTGGGCGCGACCCGCGACGAACAGGGTGGCTGGCCCACGGCCCGGCGACCCGAAGATCTGCGCCGCCAGGTCCACGACAACCTCAAGTCCCTCCGGCTCGACGTACTCGACCTGGTCAACCTCCGACTCGGCAACGCCGAAGGTCCCCAGCCCGGCTCGCTCGCCGACGCGTTCGCCACGCTCGTGGAACTCCAGCAGCAGGGCCTGGTCCGCCACCTCGGGGTCAGCAACGCCACCGAGGAGCAGGTCACCGAGGCACAGAGCATCGCGCCGATCGTGTGCGTGCAGAACATGTACAACCTCGCCCACCGCCACGACGACAAGCTCATCGACCGGCTCGCCACCGAAGGCATCGCGTACGTGCCCTTCTTCCCCCTCGGGGGCTTTACCCCGCTTCAGTCCTCGGCTCTCTCGGCGGTCGCCGCTCGACGGGAGGCGACACAGATGTCCGTCGCGCTTGCCTGGCTGCTGCAGCGATCACCGAACATCCTGCTCATCCCCGGCACGTCATCGACAGCGCACCTGCGCGAGAACATCGCCGGCGCGGGACTCTCCCTCTCGCATGAGGACTTGACCGAACTGGATGACATCGGCCGCTGAATGCCCCGTAGCCGAACGGCCCACAAGCCACGACCAAAGCCACCTTCATGTTCCGGCCCCGGTCGCCTTCGCGCGACCGGGACCGGAGCAGGACGATTCGCCCTCACCTGGTTGACTTCAGATCATCAACCGTCGGGGACTTGTGTCCACCGGCGGTGGCAGCTACCCCGCATCGGTGACCGGGTAGGCGTCGAGGTCTCCCGGGGAAGGGGGTTCCTACACCAAGCCCATCCGGAAGACCTCGACGTTGCACGACGCTACCCCTGAGGCGGGCTTCGCCCGCGCTGACATGACTACGTTCTGCCACCTTGACGAGCTCGGGCTCGAAGTCACCGGTCAGCGACTCGCACCGGATCGTGCGGTTCTCGCGTGCCGGGTCGTCGAGTCCGATCAGTGGTGCCGCCGCTGCGGTTGCGAAGGCACACCGCGTGACACCGTGACCCGGCGGCTGGCGCACGAGCCACTCGGCTGGCGGCCCACGATCCTTCACGTCACGATCCGCCGCTACCGCTGCATCGACTGCGGGCACGTGTGGCGGCAAGACACCACCAAGGCGGCTGAGCCGCGGGCGAAGCTCTCGCGCCGCGGGCTGCGGTGGGCGCTCGAAGCCATCGTCTGCCAGCACCTCACCATCGCTCGTGTCGCCGAAGGGCTCGGGGTCGCCTGGAACACCGCCAACGATGCCAACTGGCCATCCACGGGCACCGCGGACGCAAGAGCGACCCGCTCCATACCGCGCGGCGAACCCTCCACACCGGCACTGACCTACTCACCGACAAGCAGAAGGATCGACTGGCCGCGCTGTTTGCCAGCGGCGCTCACCTTGAGGTCGAAGCCACGTGGGGGGTCTACCAGCGGATGATTGCCGCCTACCGCGAACCCGATCGGAGCAAGGGCCGAGAGCTGATGGTGAAGTTGATCGGGTCGGTCAGCCAGGGCGTCCCGAGCGCGTTGAGCGAGATCATCACACTCGGCCGGACGCTGAAGAAGCGAGCCACCGACGTGCTGGCCTACTTCGAACACCATGGCACGTCCAACGGACCGACCGAGGCCATCAACGGACGGCTCGAACACCTCCGCGGCTCCGCCCTCGGATTCCGCAACCTCACCAACTACATCGCCAGGTCCCTGCTGGAAACCGGCGGCTTCAGGCCACGACTACACCCTGGATTGTGAAGAGCCGCATTGCTACCGTCGGCATGCAGATCAGACAAGGACCGAAGTGTCAACAGGCGAATCACGTTTGGGTGAGGCCACAAGCGGCCCCGGACTGCAAGGCATTGAGATTCCCGTCTCCGTTAACAGGGTTCCTGGCTGGCGAGGAAAAACGAACCCTATGCTTGCCGCCGGAATGCCTGCGGCCATCCGGGCCGAGGGAAAGCGCCAATACAAGGATTTGCGTATGCGGCGGAATTCTGCTCTGAGCAACGGCACTGCTGGCGTCGGCGAGACGACACCAGACGGCGAACCGCCAACTCCCACCGCGGAGGGCGCCGCGCGCCGATCCGCGGTTGCTGAGGAACAAGAGTTTCTCGACCTGGCCACGGCCCGGCGCGACAGGCTTGCCGACCACCTACAGGCCGAGCTTTCGTCAGACGCCCTGGATGCGTTGGAACGGGCCCGACAGCGCATGCTCCGCCAGCAGTACGAAGAGCTACGGCGAGCGTGGGAAGGACTGGTCTTCGGCCGCCTCGACGGCCTTGACGGCACCGTGCGGCACATTGGCCGTGTCGGTCTGCGCAACGACGGCGAGGACAGTGAGCCGCTGCTGGTGGACTGGCGCGCTCCCGCAGCTCGGCCGTTCTACACCGCGACGGCTGTCGACCCACAGGGTCAGGCACGGCGCCGTCACATACGCACGACGGGATCGGTCGTCGTCGGCGTGGACGACGAGCCACTGGACGGGACCATAACGGCGGAACTCGTCGGTGAAGGCGCTCTACTGGCGGCCCTGGACCAGCGGCGAACCGGTCTCATGTCGACGGCGATCTCCACGCTGCAACGCGAACAGGACGACATCATCCGGGCCGAGGCGACCGGCCCGCTGATCGTGCAGGGCGGTCCCGGCACCGGCAAGACCGTGGTTGCCCTGCACCGTGTCGCCTACCTGCTGTTCACCCACCGGAAGATGGCCGACCAGGCGGTCCTGGTCCTCGGCCCTTCGCCGCGGTTCCTCCAGTACATCGCCCAGGTGCTGCCCGCGCTCGGTGAGACCGCCGTCGTCTCGGCGACCTGCGACACGCTGCTGCCCGAGATCCGCGTGGGCCGCGACGAGAGCCGGCTTCTCGCCGAAATCAAGGGCCGCGCCCTCTGGCAAACCGCGCTCGAAAGCTACGTCGCGTCGCTGCTTCCCCGGCCCCGCGAGCTGAAGCTGCGCTGGGAGGGCGAGTTCTACGTCATCTCAGCCGCAACAGTGGCACAGGCGCTCGCCTCGGCGGTGCAGGGGCGCCCGTACCACCGCGCCCGCCGGGCGTTCGCCGAGCAGCTGCACCATCTCCTCGCCGAGGCCGTCGCCGAGCAGCGCGAGGTGCTGATGAACCAGATGGAGGAGGGCTTCGAGGACATCCTCGCCCGCGTCGACAAGGGCATGCAGCATGACCACCACTTCGGCAGGGGGCCCACCGGCAGTGACGTCGACGGATTGCTCTCCGAGGAAGAGATCGAAGACCTCCGTACCCGTATCGCCGAGAACGCCACCATCGCCCGGTTCGTCGAGGCATGGTGGCCCACCCTCGACGCCGAAACCCTGCTGGGTGAACTCTTGACCGACCGCACCCTGCTGGCCCGGTTTGCCCCGCAGTTGTCCCCGCAGGAGATCACCGCGGTCTCGGCCGAGCCCGCTCCGTGGGCATCGAGCGACATTCCCCTGCTTGACGCCCTCGCCGACCTACTCGGCGAGGTCGACGCCCCGCAACCGCAGGGCGAGTTCGTCGCCGACCACGCTCGCCGGCAGCGCGGCTGGGTGTACGGCCACGTCGTCATCGACGAGGCGCAAGAGCTGTCCGAAATGCAGTGGCAGATGGTCCTGCGGCGCTGCCCCAGTCGCTCCATCACCGCCGTGGGCGACATCGACCAGGCGGAGGCAGCGCACCGGCACACCAGCTGGGCACAGGCGGTGCAGGCTGTTTTCGGGGACCGCTGGACCGCCGCAGAACTGACCATCTGCTACCGGACCCCGCGTGAGGTCATGGACCTCACCGGACCCGTGTTGAAGAAGGCTGGCAGCCACAATGCGCCGCCCCGGGCGGTACGCTCCTCCGGCATCGCCCCCTGGGTGCGCACGACCACGCCCACCGAGCTCGCCGGCGTCGCCGCCCGAGTTGTGCGAGAGCTGCAGCAACGGTGGCATGGCGGGACGGTTGGCGTCATCGCCCCCGCCGACCGCATCGCCGAACTCCTAGCCGTGCTGAGCGATGTGCCGGTGCTCACCGCGACCCAGTCCAAGGGACTGGAATGGGATGCGACGCTGCTCATTGACCCCCAGGGCATCGCCGCTGAACCGCGCGGCTGGAACGGCCTCTACGTCGCGCTCACCCGATGCACCCAGGAGCTGGGACAGCTGGTGCTCACGTAGCAAATCGCCACACCCATAGACGGAATCGTCAAGGTCGCGTTGCGCGGACCGGGCGACTTGCGGGCGTGGTGGGCGAAACGGTCCTGGGTGGGGAACCGGCGCGGCCGTTGGCTGCGCGTGTTGGCGGGTGCGTCATCGCCAGACGCTGACTCGGCTGCGGCTGCGGCTGCGGCTACGGCTGGGGGCTCGGCGAGCCACCCCGACGTTGCATTCAAGGGTCCGAATGGCTGTTGGCGCTGCTCGCACACCGGTTCGGCCGTGCGGAGTCGCGCCGGCAGGTGCTGATGTCCGCCTGGCGATGACATGCTGTCGCACTGCCTGCCGGTTCCAGCGCTACTCCGGCCCAGGTCGCCGTCGTCCTGGGCCGGAGTAGTGCTGCGAATGTCGGGCTTCCTGATCAGACGAAGTTCACGTCGCTGCACCACATGTAGGTCTGGTCGAGGTGCGATGCCTGCCAGATGACGAAGACGATGTGATGTCCGGTGTATCCGGATGTCGAGACGTTGAACGAAATGTTCTGCGCGGGCGCGTATCTCCCGGTCTGCGTGATGAAGTCGAGGTTTCCCCAGCCGAGGCGCTGGGTGGCCGGGTTGAACCCGTTCTTGCTGACGTAGACCCGGAAGAAGTCAGCACCGTGGCTGGCCTGGTCGTACAGCTGGATCGTGAAGTTGCGGCTGACGTTGGTCGTCTTCCACGCTCCGGGCTGGTTCAGGCTGTCGTTCCTGGACAGGGCGTTGCTGCACAACTGTCCGTCCGGCGTACGGCCTTGGAAGTTCCCGCCGAGACCGTCCCGCAGCGCGCTCATCCAGTTCCACATGGTGTCGGGGTTGGCCTGAAATGCCCGCCAGCACATGGGGTCTTGCTGCTGCATGGCCGGGTTCGTGTGGTTGCTTCCCCACGTCTGCCAGCACTTGTATGCCCGAGTTGCCGGGTTGATGACCGTCCCATGGGCCTGGGCCGCACCGGCCCAGGGCAGCATGCCGACCATCATGGTGAGCAGCAGGACAACCGCTCGAAGGGGCTGGCGTAGGACCGGCCGGGATCGTCCGCCGGATTGATCGGGCTTACGTGAACGCATGGTGCTTCCTCCGTTCTTCGGCGCTAAGGTCCGCATGGGAGCGCTTCCAAGACGAGCTTGACACCTACCGCTCGACATATCAACAGACGTCGATGAGATTGATGGATCGGATTGGTCGGGGTCACCGTCGAGTGCGGCTCACGGTCCGTCCGCTCCAGACCCCAGCCAAGGTCGCCGTTGCCGAACAGAGGTTCGCAGAGGCACCGGACGGCTGGCGCAGCACCTTCAGGACGCTGTTGTCCAGGCCCTCGCCCGGTCGCCCTGCCGGCGCGAGCAGATGCAGCTGCTCGCGTAATCAGCGCGACCGCAAGGCCGTGCCTGCCGCGGGCAGGTGGTGCGGCGGCGCTACGTCGACACTCGGCAGCAACGTTCCTTACCTGCGCCGGCAGGTCGACCCGGCCGCCGCCACGCTGAGGATCGTCGATGTTGCCGAAGCAGTCCAGGCGTGCTGAAATGGCTCACATCGCCGCAGCGCGGGGGCAACCGCGCTGGGAACGGCCAGCACGGGAGCATCGCAGTGCCGGTAGCGCGCCGCTTTGGCAGACGCTCGCGCGCCGCATCGCCGGGCCATCTCCACGACGACGGGCACATATCCCGGGCAGATGTCCCCGCCGTTTGTATCCCCGCTGTGTGTCTTGCGAGAGCCGACGCGCTCAACGTCTGACACGCCGGGCGTCCGATGTGTTCTGCCAACGCACCAGAACCGGCGACGAGGTGAGAAGCAGTCATGACTTCCCGAGAGACTTTCGCGGGGTGGTACCGGAACCGCTTCGTGTGGGTGGCGGCGATCCTGGCGATGACGGCCGGCGCAGTCGTGCTGGCCAACTCCGCCGATTCCGGGGCGGAGCCGGCGGATCTGCAAGCGCAGATCATGACCCGGATGCGGACGACGCTCGAACGAGCGGATCCGGGCCAGCACAACCACGCTGGGCACAACGTCCGGCAGGCGTCCACCGGGCAGGAGGCGAAGCCGACGGTGATCTGCGGGGTCCGCGTCTACGGTTACGAGCCGGCCGAGGCCACCGCGCTCGTCGACGTGCAGACGGTCTACGGCTTCCACCTCTGCGGCATCGCCGAGCCGAAGCGCCCCTGGGACTGGGCCGTCAAACTGGCCGGCCCGGTGATCATGGACATGTCCACCGAACCCCCGGGCATTCAGGTGGTCGAGGCGACCGCCGACGTCATGTTCGTCGACCGGCTGCGGGAGATGTTTCCGAACAAGTACGCGGATCTGGCACTGAAGGAAGCGCTGGCCGGCCCGGAAATGGCCGACCTGCGCCGCCGGTACGACGCCGCGGCCGGGCTCTGACCATCTCCGCGAAGGGCACCCAAATCCGTTCGGTGGTCCACCCTCCGGCATACCGCGACAACACGACCTCGTCGGCCCGGCGAAGCGCCGTAGATCCAGGCAGCCCCTCCAGCATCGAATCCGTGCTCTTGCTGCCAGGGGCGGACACGCGGCTGCGGTGCCTGTGGCGCGCGGGTCGGCATCCGCTACGACCGTGGCGACGCCAGAGCGACCTACACCTGCCCTCGGACTGTCAGGGGCAACTGCCAGAATGGCTGCCGTTCGACCGTCCGGCGCGAAAATGGGGGATTTTATGGGCATGGTGCTGTCGTTCACCCGGGTCACCCCGGAGGAGCTGGACCGGGCGATGACCGACCCGGAGTGGGCGATGGAGCACGTGGTCGACGACGAGGACCGGCCGGGCTGCTTCCTGGAGAAGGCCTGGGCCGGCATCCAGTTCCTGCTGGACGAGGCCGAGGTGAGGGTCGATCTCTATGAGGACGGCGACTCGATCGACGAGGAGGGTCTCCTCTTCGCGTAGGACGGCGCCCTGGTCGCCCACGCCGCCCGGGCGCTGAGCGCGGCGCCGTTCGAGGTGTTGGCCCGTCACTACGACCCGAAGCGCATGATCGAGCGGAACGTCTACCCTCCCGTCTGGGGCGACGACGACCTTGGATACCTCGAATTCCACCACGCCGGGCTGGTCGAGTTCTTCGTGGCGACGGCCGCGGCGGGCGACGCCGCGATCCGGGACTTCAGCTTCTGACGCCGCCCCCGTCGGAGGTCTGGAAACTGGTGCGCCGCTACGGCTCCGCGCACACCAGCGAGCAACTCGCCGAACGGCTCAACGCCGCCGGCTTCGACCATCACGACGATCTCCTGAATGGTCATGCCCGCCCTGCTACCCACGGCCAGGCGCGTCCACTCGAATCCGTCCAGATCAAAGGCCCTGACGGCTTTGTCGCGGGCCCTGAGCGGTAGCCCGCCCAGCCCTGCTGGCTACCACCCGTCCGACTCGGTGAACACCTGACCGAGATCGCGGTTTCGGAGCGCCAGCTCGGAGATGAAGAACATCAACGACCCGCCGTTGGGGAAGCACCACGACCCGTGGTTGCTGGAGAGCGTGAGCAGATGCCGATCGCCTTTATCGAGGCGTGCCTTCAGCGGAGAGGTCTCCATCAGCGGCCACCCGAACGCCTGCTCGTCCGCCCTCAGCCGCCCTGGATCCTCCCGCCAGGCATCCCCGAACCGCTCGAGCATGAAGCTGAACAGGTCGCTCTCGAACTCCTCCCGCACTTCATCATCGGGCTCGAACCGCTCCCACACCGACGACGAATACTCGGTGTAGGGACCGGGGACGGAAACCCCGCCCCGGGCGTGCAACGGCACGACCTTGAACTCCGCCAAGGGCTCCGGCGGCGCGACCTCGACGGCCCGCCCGGAGTCCGCCGGAACGACTGCGCAGATCCGACGATCGTTCAGGCTGAAGCCGATCGGCGGATCCAGATAGAAGAAGTTGAGCACCCCGGTCCGTACCGGGGCTTGTTCCCCCACCCAGGACGCCATCTCGTCCATGTCCAGTACGCGAACAGGCTGAGTGGAAGCTCGTCCGCCACCGGCCAGGCCGTGCCTGGCTCCAGCAGCGCGGGTCCGCCGAGCCGACACAACCCCGTGGCCGGCCGCTCGGCCGTGGCGGGCCGCAACTCGAACCCGGGCCGAGCCAACTCGGCAAGCTGCCGCCCGAGCCGCTCTCCGAGCCGGTCCACGCACAGTGCCCGATTGGCGGCCAACACGCTGTCAAGATTCATGGGCCGCATTCGATCAGAGACCACCGACTCGATGACGGCGCGGCCGCGCCATCGCCGAGCCGCTGCCGGGCCAGCTCCAGCATCTTGGCGCTGGACCGGCCGCCTGGTCGGCGAGCACCTGCGGCGCGGCACGAAGCCGGGCGGCGCTCGGGTGATGCGCCCTGCTCGGCTGCTGGTGCGGCACGGAACGCGTACCGCGAAGGTTCCTGCGGGGGACAGGGGCGACGCGACGAGGCCGCGGTGCTCGACGCGGCCTCGTCAGATCGCCGGCGGGTACGGGTCGGCGTCGGCGTACCGGGCGGCGGCGCTTCGTCAGGACCGCCACCGGCTGCGCTGCCCCCGCAGCGTGCCGCTGTCCGGGGCGAGATCCGATGCGGGGCCGGCCGGGTGAAGCGGCGGGATCAGCCCAAGTTGTCGAGCACGAACGCCCGCATGAGCTCGGCGCACTCCGCCGCGTGCGTCTCCAGCAGCAGGTGCCCGCCGTCGTAGATGTGCGCGTCCATGCGATCGAGGGCACGATGGTAGGCGAGGACCTCGTCAACGTCGAAGTACGGATCGTGCCGTCCCCACAGCACGAGCGCGGGCGGCTGGTGAGCGCGGTGGTACTCCGCGAGTTCGTCGAAGCGGGCGACGTGGTTGGCGTAGTCGGTGAACAGCGCGAACTGTGCGTCGACGTTGCCGGGTCGGCGCATGCGCTCCCAGTCGAGGTGCCACGACTCCGGAGCGTGCAGGGCCCGCAGGTGTTCGGGCAGGCCGGCGAGGTACTGGTCGCGGGTGCCGGCGAAGTTCAACCAGTCTGGCAGTTCGGCGCGCCTGTCGTCGGTCGGGTCGGCCCAGTATGCCCTGGCGCTGTCCCACTGCTCGCCGAGGCCGTCGTGGTGGGCGTTGCCGCTCTGGACGATGAGGCCGCAGATGCGAGCCGGAGCGCGGGTGGCCAGGTGGTATCCCACTGGTGCGCCGAAGTCGTGCAGGTAGACGAAGAAGCGCTCCATCCCGAGCTGGTCGAGGAGCCTCTCGATCGTCCACGAGAGGTTCTCGAACGTGTAGTCGTAGGTGTCGATGGTGGGCGACGAGGACATGCCGAAGCCGGGAAGATCGGGTGCGATCACGTGCGCGACGTCGGCGAGGGTGGGCATGACCTCGCGGAACGTGTGCGACGAGCTGGGGAACCCGTGCAGCAGCAGCACCGCCGGCTGGCCGGGGCGCCCGGCCTCGCGGTAGAACACTTCCAGGCCGTCGACGTCGGCCTGTCGATGGCGGACCTTCTGGATAGCCTGCATTCCGTCCTCCAGTTGGCTCTTTGACGGCGGTCATCGCCGGTATCGGCGCCAAGCCTGGCGACCATCGGGTGGACGATCACCGTCGCGGTCTTCGCGGGCCGTGACGAACTGTCGTACGCCGAGCAGCGGCGCGAGCGCCGCCGCACTCACTCACCAGCCCATCGTGCCCGACGGAGACCGCTGTCGGCCGACCGTTTCCGCACCCGCGTCCGCAGGCTGCCGCCGGCGGCGCGCAGGCGCTGGTGAGCGGCCAGCATGGTTGTCGTGGGCACCTGACCCGGTGCCCGCGGCACCGGGCGCCGCCCGGGCCAGGCGATCGAGCCGCCGTCGCGTGGCCCCGAATGGGCGACGCGCCCTTCTGCCGGCGCGGCGGTTGGGCGACGGTCACCACCGTCTCGTGGCGGTACCGAAGTCCCCGTCCCGCATGCCAGAGCGAAGGTAGGCAGAGGCGCGATGGAGGTGACGCCGTGCTGATCGCCTCGATGAGCGTCTCGGCGGACGGCTGTATCGCCGACCGTGAGGGCGAGTTCGGTGGCTACCTGTTGGGTCGCAGGCTCTACGAGACCATGCTGGTGTGGCAGACGGACCCCTTGATGCGCGACAGCGAGCTCGGGGCCGCGTTCGCCGACGTCTGGTGTGCCCTGCCGAAGGTCGTCTTCAGCCGCACGCTCGACAGCGTTCAGGGCAACGCCCGGCTCGCCGAGGCGTCGGTGGCCGAGGAGGTCGCCGCCGCGCTCGACGCGACCGACAGGGACGTCTCGATCGGCGGCGCCGGACTGGCCGGGGCGGCGTTCGGGCTCGGCCTCGTCGACGAGCTGCGGATGTTCCGCTATCCGGTCGTCGTCGGTGGCGGCACGCCTCTCCTGCCGCCGGTCACCGAACACGTTCGGCTGGACCTGGTCGAGACCAGGACGTTCGGCCCGCGCGTGAGCTACGAGCGCTACCGCCGCGTTCGCGGTGAGTCGGGCTGAGACCGCCGTCCGGGTCGTCGCGCCTGACGAGAACGGGCGCCGATCGAGGGCCCCGTCGTCCGGCTCCGGATCCAACTCGAGCCGGCCGGGCTGCGCGGGCGGCTCTGCCGGCTGCGGAAGCCCTCGGTGGAGACCGGGCCGGGTCGTACGCTCCGGCCGTTGGGCGGGTGTGACCCGACGGAGGTAAGACGGCTACACGAACGAAAAGACGCGTTCCTCCGGGTCCACGACCGCGGCCAAAAACGCTCCAGGCACGAAGGCCGGGTCATCAGCGCGGATCGTCTCGGCCTCGAAGGTGGCGAACCCAGTACCACTGATCCGCAGGCGGAGCTTCAGCCCGGGATCCTCCCCACCCAGGTGGTTGGCCACCGCGAGGATTTCCGCCGTCGCGGCGACACCAGTAGCGGCGAGCCGCCGCGCGTCGCGGCGCGAGCGAGTGACCAGGCGCAGGCCCCATGCTCCGAAGCCGCCGCCGATGATCGTCGCCAATAGGCCCCCGGCGAGCAGGCCCCAAAAGTCTGCGGCAGACAGGCTCGGGCTCTGCGATACGGCTACGGACAGCAGGATCGGTCCGGGCAGACAGATCGCCAAGAACATCACTCGGCAAAGCAGTGCGCCGATCGGACCGATGCGCGTCTCCGCCTCCCGGGGTGTAGGCGTCATCCCCACACCCTAGGACCTGTATCGAAGTCGGGGCCAGGGCTCGAGCTGGCTTCAGATCTTCGCGTGTCAAAGGTCGAATGTAGGCGAGGCCTCCGGTAGATGGCTCAGCGACCAAGCGAAACCTGAAGCCAGAGACCTCGTGGACACCTAGCGGTGACGAGGCGGTTCGACCTGACCGACGTGCAGTGGGCGGTACCGGCGCCGAAGCGGCCGGGTCGACTGTCGTTGTGGAGCAGACGGCAGTTGATCGACGGAATCGGGTAGCGGATCCGGGTGGGTGCTCCGTGGCGGGACGTGCCACCGCAGTACGGGTCATGGTCGGCGTTGTATGCCCTGTTCCGCCTCTGGCAGCGCGACGGGACCTGGATGCAGCTGCTCACTGCGTTGCAGACCCTTGCCGACGCTGCCGCCCGGATCATCTGGGACGTGTCCGTAAACTCGACCAGCGCCCGCGCTCACCAGCACGCCGCCGGGGCGCGGACAAGGGGGATCCGCAGGCGAACCGCCCGGCGGTATCAGTGCCGGGCCAGCCGAGCATGCGCTGGGCCGGTCTCGCGGTGGGTTGACCACGAAGCTGCACCTAGGCTGCGAACATGGCCAAAAGCCCCTCGCCATCATGCTGACCGCCGGGCAGCGCGGCGACAGCCCTCAATTCATGCCGGTCCTGGCCGCCATCCGCGTACCCCGCTTGGTCACTGGCCGACCGAGGACCCGCCCGGACCGGGTCCTGGCCGACAAGGCATACACCTCGAAGGCCGGGAGGACCACGGTGCGCCCACGGTCGCCTCACCGGATTAGGCGCGTCGATACGTTCCGTCACGGTCGGGTTGCATTATCGGACGGACTTGCGGGCGTATTGGGCTAAACGGTCCTGGGCGGGGATCCTGGCTGCGCGCGGTTGGCGAGCCCGACATCGCCAGACGTCGCCTCCGGTTACGGCTCCGGGCCCGGCGAGCCACCCTGACGCTGCACTGAAACGGTAGGCGGGCGGAAACGATTCGGTGAGGGACGGGTGACCGTCCCTCACCAGAATCGACCGTGCCGGTCAGGACAGGAACTTTTCCATGGCCGCCGCGATGACGGCGGTGTCCGGCGAGGCGTACGCCGTCATGGTGTTCTTGTTGTAGGACGAGAGGAAGGTCGGGCACCGTTTCGCCGGCGTGCTCACGGTGCCGCCGTCGCCGATCTTCTCGGCGGTCTTCGCCGCGTAGAAGGTCAGCTTGTAACGCGACGCGGTGTAGTCGATGGTGATCCGCTGACCGACGCCCGTGTATTTGCACTCGAGGGGCGTGCCCTCACCGCCCCCTACGAACTCCAGGCAGCCGACCACCGACACCGACTCCATGTTCTCGGCGTAGTACGGCCTGCTCGACGCGATCGACGTCGATGACCAGAACGCCGGCCGGTCGGGGGAGTTGGCGAAGACGTACGCCTTCGCACCCGTCGCCCCGCTGTAGGCAGCCGCGTTCAAGATCTGACGGCCCTCGCAGACGTTGCCAAAGTCGTTGGTGGAGCGGGCGGTCACCGCGTTGTCGCCGGGCTCGGATGCCAGCGGGGTGGGGGTGACGTCCGTGCCCGGCTCGCTGCTGGCTGCCCTCGGGGTGCGATCCTCGTCGTCGAGCAAGACGATCCCGACTCCGACGCCGCAGAGCAGGACCACCACGGCGGCGCACAGGCCGATGATCCGGCGTTTGTGCGACCTTCGCGGCGGCGGAAGCGGGGCCGTGAACCGCGGTGGCTGCCCTGGCTGGCCGTATCCGCCCTGCCGGGCCGGTGGGCCACCTGAAGGGGGGAGGTTCGGGTCCGGCTGCCCTCCGTGCGGAGGGTGGCTCTCGGTCATCTGCAAACCCTTATCGCTGTCGACGTGTACCAGGCACGGGGATCGTGCAACAGGGTAGTGAGCGCTCCAAAATCGCCTGGGTTCGCCACCCAGCGGCGCGTCGTCCCGCGCACCGTACGTCGGTGCCGGTGCCGCGTCCACTAAGGACTGTATCGAAGTCGGCGTGGCGCGGTCCTCTAACCTCCGGCCGACCAGAGCCTGGCCTGCAAGTCGTGGGTCGCGTGCCACAGCACTACAGCCTGGAGGGCCTGTCACGCCCGCTCGCGCAGCAGGGCGTTCCCGGTCCGGTAGAGCTCGACGAGCAGCGGGCGCAGCTGCGTGCCGGCGCGGGTGAGGCGGTAGCAGGTACTCGGCGGGAAGGTGCGGGAGCGGTCGCGCTCGACCAAGCCCTGCCCGGTCAGCGCCGCGAGCCGCTCGCTGAGCACCTTGGCGCTCAGGTCGGGCAGCGCCGCCTGAAGATGGCTGAACGATCGGGGGCCGTGCATCAGTTCCCGCAGCACCAGGGTGGCCCACCGGCCGCTCACCGCGGCGAGGGCGACCTCGACGGGGCAGCTGGACTGCGGCCGGCGGGTAGCGCCGCGCTGGTCCGGCACCAGGTCACGATCCCAGCCGCCGCTCACCTTTGGTTACCTTCGCGAGCAGCATCTTGACTGTCAGCATGTCTGACGATCTCCACATCCACCCCAAGAGTGTCCCGCTCAGCGACAGCGCGGCCGAGCACCCGTCGGTGTTCGCCCGCGCCTTCAACTCCGGCGACGCCGCGGCGGTCGAGCAGGTCTACGAACCCGGAGGCTTACTCGTCACCGCCCCCGGCCAGCCCGTCACCGGTGCCGACCGGATTGCGGCCAATCAGCGCTTCCTCGACCTCGGGTCTCCCATCGAGGTGCGGCCCCGCCACGTCTACGTGGCCGACGATATCGCCCTGCTCATCGTCGACTGGAGCATTGACGGCACCGATCGCGACGGCCAACCCGTGCACATCGAGGGCACCGCCACCGATGTCGCCCGCCGCGGTCCCGACGGCCGCTGGCGGTACGTCATCGACAACCCGTTCGGCACCGCCGAGCCGGCGGTCCACCAGGGCAAACGGTAGGGCGGCACCCCGACCGGTTCCTCCTCCGCACCCCGTTCACTCGGTATGAATTCCGGGCGACTCCCAGGCGCTGGAACCCCAGGGTCCCCCCACCGATCCACCGATGCCATGATCGAACCTACTGAAGGGGGACCGATGCGCGAGATCTCGACGCAGGTACAGATCGACGCGACGCCGCAGCGGGTCTGGGAGGTGCTGACCGACTTTCCTCGCTACGCACAGTGGAATCCCTTCATCCGGGAGGCGGCCGGTGAGGCCCGGGTCGGCAGCACCCTGAACCTGCGCATGTTCCCGGCCGCCGGGCGTCCGATGTCGTTCACGCCGCGCGTCCTGGTGGCCCGGGAGGCGGCCGAGTTGCGCTGGCTGGGCCGGCTGATCCTGCCCGGGATCTTCGACGGGGAGCACCTGTTCGTCCTCACCCCGCACGACGGGGGCACGCGGGTGGTGCAGAGCGAGAGGTTCTCCGGGATTCTGGTGCCGCTGTTCGGGAAGGTCGTCGACGGCGCGGTGGCGGACTTCGAACGGCTCAACGAGGCGCTCAAGGGCCGGGCGGAGAACGAGAAGCGGGCGTGAACCGATCCCCGAACCGGCCGGGGCCGGCCTCCGCGCTGCGCTTCGCCACCGAACTGGTGGCCTGGGTGGCCACCCCGTGGGCGCTCGCCGGTCATTCGGTGCTGCTGGCCGTGGCATCGGTGGTAGTGCTCGTCGCGCTGCCCACGATCTTCGCGACACCGGGGGACAAGAAGCACGTCGTCGTCGCCGTACCCGGACACGTGACGATCGGACTGGTGCTTCTGCACATGGTGGCCGCGGTGGTGGCATCCTGGCTGGCTTGGCCGCTGCCGGCGGCGATCGCCGTTTGGATCCTCGTAGCCGCCTCGTTCCTGGCGGAACTGCCACGGTGGCGCTGGCTGGTCTCGACTGGCCGGCCAGAGCCCGAGCCTCCCGCATCGCGGGCGTGATCCGGACAGCGGCCCGCAAGGAGCCCAATGGCCGTCGCCGGGTATACCGGGCCAACCAGTGGATTGTCTGCCGCGTCCGCGTCCGCGTCCGCGTCGGCCTGTGGCCACCGGCGACCGACAGGTCAAACGCGTTGACCGACGACGCCTGCACCCTCACCAGCACCTCACCAGCGCCGGCCTGCGGCTTCGGGGCCTCGGTGACCTCAGGCATCGCGCGTGCGGTCGTGCCCTTCGGCACCGCCGCTCGCATTCGTCGAAGACCACAACCACAGATCTCAGCCACCCGGCGCCGCGACAACCCCTCGAACGGAGGTCCGCCGCCAGCTCGGCTACCCGCACGCCGCGATGCGGGCCCTCGGGCGCGGGAGGCTTCGTCGGCCTGCCTTCGAACTGCAACCGGTCGAGCGATCGGTGAGGGTGCAGGGTGTAGCCGGTGAGCCGGAGGCCATATGGGGGCGGGTCGGGCAGATCCAGACGGCCGCCGACCATGACCCGGGAACACCGGCTGGCGGCGCGGGGCGAAAACTGCGGGTTCAGGTGCTGGTGTCCGTCTGACAGGATGCGGCCATGGCGACCACGGCATCGAGCGGAGAGGGCGCACGACGGGTCGTGGTGGTCGGGTACGAAGGTTCCGAACTGCTCGACATCGCCTGCGTCACGTCCACGCTCGCCCTGGCTGGTCGGATCGCCGGGCGCACGCTGTACCGCACGGAGCTGGTCTCTCCGCACGGACAGACAATCCGGTGCGACTCGGGTCTGGAGGTGCACAGCAGCGGATCGCTGCAGCGCGCGACGGGACCGATCGACACGCTGGTCGTAACCGGGGGACAGGGACACGAGGCCGCCGCCGCCGAACCGACGGTCGTCGCGCACGTCCGACGGCTCGCCGCGCTTGCCCGACGCACCGCCTCGGTGTGCACCGGCGCCACCGTGCTCGCCGCCGCTGGCCTGCTCGACGGCCGTCGGGCGACCACCCACTGGCACTACGCCGAGGTGCTCGCGCGCCGCTACCCTTCCGTTCACGTCGATCCCCGGCCGATCTTCATCCGGGACGGACACGTCGCCACGTCCGCCGGCGTCACCAGCGCCCTCGACCTGACCCTGGCGCTGGTGACCGAGGACCACGGGCCTGACCTGGCTCGCGTCGTCGCGCAGGCGCTGGTCACCTATCTGCAGCGACCCGGCAACCAGGCGCAGATGAGTGTCTTCGCCGCACCCAACCCGGACCACGTCCTGGTCCGTGAGGCCGTCGCCTACGTCACCGCACACCTCGCGACGACACTCGACACCGCGACGCTGGCCAGACACTGCGGAGTCAGCACCCGGCAACTGCACCGGCTGTTCATCGAGCACCTGGGTACGCCGCCCGGTCGCTTCGTACGTCGCACCCGGTTGGACACCGCCGCACGTCTCCTGTCGACCACCGGCCACCCGATCGGCATGATCGCGCGCTGGTGCGGGTTCACCTCACTGGAAACCCTTCGACAGGCCTTCGTCGCGCAGTACGGTGTTTCGCCGTCGCAGTACCGGGCGGTGTCGTCGGCCCTCGGCGTGGGCACGGACTGTTGAAAGAGTCGTCCCTGTGCCAGGAGTGCCAGGATTTCTGACGCGACGTCGGGCCAGCCTCGTCCCCCTGCCCGCCGTGCGGTCACAGTGAGCCCATGAGCTCATCTCGGGCCGCAACCCGCCCGCGGCGCCGCGTCGATCACTGTCCCGGTGCCACCAGCGGACATCCGTCGTGAGCACCTGCCGATCCTCAAGGAGTCACCATGAACAGCGCTGAAGCACCGCGCCGGCGAGGTAGGGGCATGCTCCTCGCCCTGTCCCTCGTGACCACCACAATCGTGCTCTCCTCCACCTCGGCGGCGCCCGCCACCGCGTCACCGCCGAACACTCTCGCCGAGGACCGGATCACCGAGATTTTGGCCTCCGATCCCCGCGCGACCCGGCTATCCGCCAATCAGGTCGCCTGGCCGAACGACGGTGTCGTCCTCACCGTCACGGACGTGGACGCCACTGGCAGCTGGTGTGGGACCGGACGCGCATGCATCCACGCCGACGCCAACCGCGCCGGCTACGGCTACGCCTTCTACCGGTGCGGGACATACCGACTCCCGGAGTACGGGTTCCCCACCGGCCAGCGCGGTGGCGCCTCCTCCTGGTACAACAACCAGACCGGCGGTGCGAAGATCAGATTCGAGGACGAGTGGTTCACCCTGACACCCGTCACGGCCGGGTACGGGTTCGGCAACATGCCGAGCTACATGAACGACCGCGCCTACTGGCTCAGCCTGCTGTGCTGACGAGACAGGCGCGCATCTGGAACCTGATCGCAGACTCGCGGTCGGCGCCTGGAAGAGCAGGAGCGCGTGCCTACCCGCCGTCGAGGTCGTTGCTCGGCTGCGGCTGCTGAAGGCGACCGGCGGTCCGGACCGGCCGAGAGCCCGGCCCGAGCCGCCGGTCGTCGCGGCGCGGCGACCGACTGACCGACCGGGCAGGCTGCGGCGACGGACGCACGCCGATTCACTCCCTGCGCGCAACTGGCGGCGGCCTCGCGCCGGCTCCCGCCCTCCAACGGCAGCCCTACGACCTCACGCCTGGCGACCGAAAAGCGTGAGCCTGGCAGACGGGCCGTTCTACGGGTTGACCATGCTCCTGGCCGGGCTGGCGGTCGCCCTCGATGCCCGCTATCCCCGCTGGATCGCGGTTGCCGGGGCGATCGCCGGCGCGGTGGTGCTCACCAATGGCCTGCTGGCCTTCGCCGGGGTCGGATTGGCGCCGGCCGGCGGCACCGACCTGATGCTCTTCGTGGTGGTCCTACCGCTGGAATCCCTCCGGCTCATGATCCTCGGCCGCATCATGTGGCGGCACGCCAAACGCCCAGCAGCCCAGCCGCCGGTCGAGTAGGGGGTGAGCGAGTTCTTCGGAACGGCACTCGGCCGCGCTGGCGGCGCCGCGGACCCGAGGAACCCCGCCGCCGCACCTGCCCTGTATCGATGTCCCCGGCGCCGGCGACCACCGTCCAGCGCGTTCGGATGAGCTGCACGTCCCGGCATACGCCGGACCTTGCCCATGCGGCGACAGTACGCATGTTCGATCGTTCGGCGGGGGGGTGGTGGCGAATCAGGGGGGAGTGGGTCACTCACAGCGGTCTTCGGCGCCCCGCCCGTACGGCTCGCAGCAGTCGGGTCGGTGCCGGTAGACCCGAAGGCCGCGGCCGTGCCGGTGGCTGTACTCGGTCGTGATCTCGTATAGGCAGGCCTGCCATACGAGGGTTGCCCCACCGCCGGGCACCACCTGTCCGTCACCCGGCCCGCCGCGCAGCAGCACGTCCACCCTCCGACGGTACGTCCACCACGAGCGCGCGACGCGGCTTGTGGGTATCTGTCAGCCCGAGCGGGGGTTGGGGCTGTGGTTGGTCCTCCCCGACTGAACGTTGCCCCCGAGGGTGCGCTGGCGTGCTCTTCCGATCTGGTCATGTGCTTGGGCTGCTCTGGTCATGTGCTTGGGCTGCCGCAGCCAGTCGGCGATCCGACGGAAGCCAGAACTCCGTGCATCGCCGATCGCCTCAGGACGAACTGGCGCGCGATGGCAGGAGCGATGCCGCGGCAGCGACGCACCCGCACACGGCGCTGATGCCGAGGAATGCTGTCTGGTATCCCGCCTCGGCGCTGGCTGGCTGTGCGCTGATCGCTACCAGGGCGGCCAGGCCGAGTCCACCGCCGGCCTGTTTGGCGGTGTTCATGAGTCCGGACGCGGCGCCGGCGTCTTCGTGCGGTACGTGGGAGGTCACGATCGTGGTCAGTGGTGTGTTCAGTAGCCCGCCGCCGGTGGCGATCAGTACTGCCGGCCCGAAGACGCCGGTCAGGTAGTCGCTGCTCGGGGTGAGCTGGCTTTGCCAGGCGAAGCCTGCGGCGACAACGAGGGCCCCGGCGATGGCGAGGGCGCGGGCGGGGACGCGGCGCATCAGCCGGGGTGCGACGAGGATGGCGACGGTGAGGGTGAGCACGGTGTGGGGTAGGAAGCCGAGGCCGATCCGCATCGGCGGATAGCTCAGGAGGTCTCGCATGGCCAGGGCGAGGAAGTACCACATCGGGTTGAGGGCGGCGCCGGCCAGCAGCATCGCGAGGTTCCCTAGCGCGATGTGTCGGGCACGCAGCAGCCGCGGAGGAATGAGCGCCGTGTCGGCGGCCCGCATCTCGACGGCGAGGAACGCGGTCAGGGCGATGACTCCGGCCGCTGCGGTGGTCACGGTCAGGGGAGCGGCCGGTCCGCCAGCGGAGGCCTGCACCATGGCGTATGTCAGGCAGATTAGGCCGGCCGTGGCCAGGAGTGCGCCGGGCAAGTCCAGCCGGCGGGGGCGCCCCGGCCGGCCGGGGGACAGGTGTCGCGGCGCCGTGGCGAGGGCGGCCACGCCGAGCGGGACGTTTACCAGCAGCACGGACCGCCAGGACAGGTACTCGGTCAGCAGTCCGCCGAGTAGGTTGCCTGCGGTTCCACCGGCTAGGCCGACGCCGGTCCACAGGGCAAGGGCGCGGTGGCGTGCCGGGCCTTCGGCGAAGGTCGTAGTGAGCAGGGTCAGGGTGGTGGGGGCGAGGACGGCCGCGCCGAGGCCCTGTCCGGCCCGGGCGATGCCGAGTAGCGGCAGCGTCGACGCCAGCCCGGCCAGCAGGCTGGCTGCGGTGAACAGGCCGAGCCCGGTCAGGAAGACGCGCCGGTGGCCGTGGAGGTCGGCGAGTCGGCCGCCGAGCAGCAGGAAGCCGGCGAAGACGAGCGTGTAGGCGTTGACGGCCCAGGGCAGGTCGGTGGCGGCGACGTTCAGGTCCTGCTGCAGGGATGGCAGTGCGACGTTGATGACGGAAACGTCGAGCACGACCATGAACTGCGCTGCGCACACCAGCGCGATCAAGGTGTTGGGCGCTGAGCGCCTTTTCGTCACCGGGCTCGATCCCCTCGGTATGTGATACGCCTGTATCCTATACAGGCGTATCACATAGCTGTCTCGAGGTTGTGGGGGAGGGGCGGATGCCGAGGACCGTGGATCACGTCGAGCGACGAGCCTGTCTGGTGGCCGCTCTCTTGCGGGTGGCGGCGCGTCACGGACTGCACGCGGTGACGATGCGGTCGGTTGCCGCTGAGGCGGGGGTGTCACTGCGGTTGGTGCAGTACTACTTCGACACCAAAGCTGAACTCATGCACGCCGCCTTACGGCATCTGGAGCAGCAGAGCGACCAGCGGTGGGCCGCACGCGTTGCGGCGCTGCCCCAGGAGGCTGATCCGCGGGCGATCGTCGAGGCGTTCCTGACCGAGGCGTTGCCGACCGACGAGAGCAGCCGAGACTTCCACCTCGTCTGGACCTCCTACGCGGTGCTCGCGATGACCGACCCCGACCTTGCGGCACAGCCGTTCGTCGACGGTCCGCGTCGCCTCGAAGTCCACCTAGCTGACATCCTGCGTCGCGCCCAGGTCCAGGATCGGCTGCGAGCCGGCTGCGACCCCGCCGCCGAGGCCACCCGTCTACTCGCGCTTGCGCACGGCCTGGGCACCAGCTTGTTGGTCGGCCACCACACTGTTGACACCGCCCGGGCCGCCGTCGGCTACCACCTCGACCGGCTGTTCACCAGCCGGAGGGCACAGCGATGAAGCAGCCGCAGCGGTCATGCCGGTCGCCGCGGCCGGATGGGCTTGCCCGCGCGGGCCAGGCACTCGTCGGCATTGGCATCGCCGTCACCGCGATCCAGGCGGCCAGCATCCGTCAGGCCGCCACCCCACCGCACCTGCTGGGCCGCACCGTCGCCGCGTACCGGCTGCTGTCCTACGGCACCATCCCGCTCGGCGGGCTGCTCGGCGGCGTGCTCGGCGACGCCGTCGGCCTCCGCGCCGCCCTCGCGATCGCCGCCGCCGCCGGCTGCGCCGCCCTCATCCCGCTGCTGTGCTCCGCCATCCGTAGCCTGCACGAACCACCCATCGAGGAGACATCGTGACGACGATCCGCACCGCCGACCCCACCGAGATACCCCACGTGATCGGCGAGACCGACCCGCAACGCGCGGCGACCACCGCCGCATACCTCACCGAACTGCTGGCCAAGGGCTGCACCAGGCCCGAATGGTGCTTCGTCGCCGAGACCGGCGGGCGCAGCACCGGCAGCGTCGTGCTGTGGAGCATGCCGGGCAAGGACGTCCCCAGCGACATCGTCCTGCTCCACGCCCCGTGGGACGAACCCGACCTGGCCACCGGCCGCAGACTGCTCACCCACGCCGGCGACGCCGCCCGCGCGGCCGGCGCCGTGGAGCAGGGCCACGTCCTCGACTCGCCCGCCCAGCCGCCCCAGCATCAGGACCAGCCGCACCAGCGGCGACAACTGCTGCTCGCCGAAGGGTTCCACATCAGCCGCGACGGCCACCGGTACCGCTGGACGGCCGACCGGGAGCTGCCGCTCGCCGACGACCGGCTGCGCTGGCGATCGCTTGCCGACCTCGGGCCCGAGCCATTCCTGGGCCTGCTCACCGACCTCGTCGCGGACACCCGCGACGCCCTGATCGCCGCCGACGTCGCCGAACTCGGCCCGCGCGGCGCCGCGGAACTGCTGTGGACAGAGTCACTCGCCTTCCATCACGAACCGCACTGGTACGAAATCGGCCACGACGCCGACGGCAGCGCCGCCGCGATCAGCCTGCCGGCCCACAGCCCGACTTACCCGGTCATCGGCTTCGTCGGCGTCGCACCCCGCCACCGCGGCAACGGGTACGCGGCCGCCACGGTCGCCCGCGGCACCCATCTCCTGGCCGCCGCCGGCGCCACCGAGATCCGAGGTGACTGCGACGCGGACAACATCGCAATGGTCAGGGGCTTCGAACGAGCAGGCTATGACGCCTTCGCACAGCGACTGGAGTTCCGGCGCCGACTCGTGACCCGCTGACCCAAGAGCCCGCACACCTACCGAGCCCCCCGCGCCTGGGCCCCGCATCGTCCGACTGGACGATTTGCCCATGCCTCCAACGGCCTGAAGGAGAACCGGAACTGGGGTGGTGGTGACAGCGCGGCGCGCGGAGAGCTCGACCCGTGGTGGGCGGAGGCCTGGGGTAACCACGATGCCCCGGGCCTCCGTCTGTCTGTCCGAGCCCAAGGCCCCGTACTGGGTCTTGTGGGTGAGGGCAGACATCGCCGACGTCGGCGATGTCTCGGGGCCGCGAACGAATGAGGATCGACCGCATGCAGAAAGCACCCGTTGTCGTTGTCCTCGCTCCCGCGCTCACGATCGTCTACGGCCTGGTCCGGCTACTGGACGGGGTGGATGGGCAGTACGGTCCCGGTCTCCTCTGGAACCTGGGGCATCTCGCCTTCCTCGTCGCCCTGTTCCTCTTCGGCTTCGTGGTGCTCGCCGCGCGCCGGATGATCGGCGGTGGCGTGCTGGCCACGACTGCCGCTGTCATCGGTGTGGCCGGTCTGTCAGGGCGCCGGCGGAAGTGTGCGCACGCCGTTCAAGCGCCACCGATACCGACCCAGACTGTCCCGCCGCCAGCGGGCCGTCGAGCGTGGTCATGCCCGGCTCCGTGCCCGCGGCGAGCGGGCCATCGCCACGCTGAAGACCTGGAAGGTTCTGGCCGAGCTGCGTTGCTGTCCCCGCCGCGCGACAGGGTCACGTCCCCGTGCCTGCCAGTGCCGACCGACCCCCATCACGGATCTCGCTGCTCACGCTCGTCTCATGGGCCTGGGTCGCTTTCGCGATCCGGTCCTGCTGGGCGGTGGAGATCCGGCGGACCAGCACGATGAAGGAGGCGCCGGCGACCAGGCAGGCGACTGTAGGGATCAGCCGGGCGTCGAGCGCCTCCTGGTAGTAGCGGACGTACGTGGCGAACTCCGTCTCGCTGCGGGGCCACTCGGTCAGCCGGCTGTACCGCTGGTCCTCGACCAGAGCAAGGATCCGGTCCCCGAAGTGGAACACCAACCAGCTCGTCCACCAGACCCCGACCAGCGCCGGCGTGCTCCGCCGCCAGAGGCTGTCCCGCGCCACATTGGCAACCACCCGGGCCGGCACGACGACATTGGCGAAGGGGGCCAGCCAACCGGCGATTGCCCAGGCCGGGCTCAGCGTCGGCAGGGCTCCCGGGAATGCCTCCAGGTTCTTGCGCACCCGCCAGGTCCAGATGATCACCAGCACCGCGGCGGCCAGGATTGCCAGCCCGTAGACCAGGGTGAGCAGCACCTCGGCTATCGCCGCTCCCAGCAGCAGGTCGCGGTCGAGGCGTTCGGCGGCCGTGCGGGCGATCCGTACGCCGAGCACAGGGAACAGCCCGCTCGGGAGGTACAGCAGGCTCGCCACGCCAACGGCGATCGCGGCGGCCGTGCCCAGGCCCTGGACGGGATACGTGGGCACGCCTGGTGTGACCGCCGGCTGACCAAGCGGCGTGTTGCAGCGCTGGCACTCGTTGAAAGCCGGAGACGTGGCGTCCCCGCAGGTCTGGCATTGCACGGTGACCATCCATAAAGGCGACGGGAGGTGACGCCGCAGACTAGACGATCAATGCGGTGGACTTGACCCCGCGTGCCCTGCGGATGCCCGGACGCCGCGGGTCGCGTGTGCTCGGCGAGTTGGCGTGGCCCGCGGACACCGTGCGGCGGACGGCCAACCCTCGCCCCCGCCTACACCACCGCGGACGAGCGGTACACCGTTGTTGTCAGCGGAGTCTCCGGCAAGGTCCCGGACCCTACTGAGGCACTCGACCGCATCGTCGCGACACTGCCGAGAATGTCCGACGTCAAACCCACCCGACCCGGTCCGACGGGCGGCGAAGCGCGCTGCGGCGCAGCTCGAATCGGTCACGCGCGGGCGAGGGGCACGCGGGCCGGCGGCGCCACGTCCTGCCAGTGGCCCACCAGCTCGCGGTAGGTGGGCGAGCGGCGCAGCAGCTCGTCGTGGGTGCCGACGAGCGGCCGGTCGCCGTCGAACACGAGCACCCGGCGGGCCCGGGTCGCCGAGCTGATCCGGTGCGCGATCACGACCAGCGTGCCGGGGCGGCGGGCGAAGGCGCGCTCTACGGTCGCCTCCAGCCTCGGGTCCAGGTGGCACGTGGCCTCGTCGAGGATCACCAGCGGCGCGGGGGCGAGGTAGGCCCGGACCGCGGCGACGAGCTGCCGTTCCCCGGCGGACAGGGCGCCGGGGTCGATCTCGGCGGCGAGGCCCCCGAGGCGGGTCACGAGGGGGCGCGCCCCGAGGGCGTCCACCGCGGCCGCGACGGTCGCGTCGTCCACCTCCGGGTGCAGGTAGCGCAGGTTGTCGCCGAGGGTGCCGCTGCGCACGTACGCCTCCTGCGGCACCAGCACCCGCAGCCGGGCCAGCGCGTCCGGCGCGGCGGTGGCCACGGGCGTGCCGGCCAGGTGCACCGTGCCGGACTCCGCCGGCACCAGCCCCGCGACCAGGGCGGCCAGGGTGGACTTGCCGGCGCCGCTGGGCCCCACCACGGCGAGGTGCTCGCCGTCGGCCACGGTCAGGGTGAAGTCGGCCAGGACGGGCCGGGCGTGCGGGCCGTACCGGAAAGTGAGCCCGCGCACCCGCACGGCCGGCGCGCCGGGGCCGGCGGGGCGCGGCGCCGGGCCGATGAGCGCCGCCGGGCGCGGGGCCGGCCCGGACGGCGGGCAGGTGCGCAGGATCCGGTCCAGGGTGACGGCGTAGCGCAGCCCGCCGCCACCCACCCCCTGCACGACCGCGTGCAGCGCGGGTTGCAGGCCGGTGGTGACGTAGACCAGCGCGCCGAGCACGGCGCCGGTGCTGAGCCCCTGCCGCACCAGCCACGGCGCGGCCAGCAACAGCACCACCACCGGCAACCAGCCGCCCAGCCCGAGGCTGAGGCTGCGCAGCGCCGCCATCCGCGCGAGGGTCCGCTCGGCGTCGGCCTGCGCGGTGACCCGCCAGTCGACCCCGGTCACCACCCGGTCCTGCGCGCCGCAGGCGACCACGTCGCGGTGCCCGGCCAGCGCGGACGCCGCCGCCCGACCGAGTTCCTCGCCGGCGGTCACCTGGGCCCGCTGGTGCGCCACCATCGCCGGCAGCGCGGCCGCGAACACGGCCAGCCCGAGCACCAGCGGCGCGGCCACCGCGCCCGCCAGCGGCGGCGCCAGGGCGAGCAGGCCGAGCAGCGCCGCGCCGGCGGTGAACAGGAACCCGCGGACCACCAGCAGCAGCCCGCCGAAGGTGTCCCGGACGACCTCCACCTGGTGGGTCAGCCGGGCCACGGCGGCGCTGTCGGGCCGGCCGCCGGCCCGGGTGGCGTCGCGCAGCGCGGCCTGCACCACGCGGGCGGCCAGCTCGTCGCGGAACGGCTCCACCACGGCCCCGAGGCTGCGGTACACCTGCCCGGTGGCGGCCGCGCCGACCAGCACGGCCGCGGCGAGCCCCGCCAGCCAGGCCAGGCCGGTGGCGAACTGGCCGGCCAGGAAGCCCCGGTCGACCGCGCGGGCCACCAGCAGCCCGCTGAGCAGCGCCGGCAGGGACTCGGCCACCGACCAGGCGGCGAGCCGGCCCAGCGCCCGACGGCGGGCCCGCAACGCCGCCCAGGTCGTGCGGCGTACGCCGCTCACCGGGCGTCACCGCCGGGCGCGAAGACGGCCCGGTAGTCCGGGTCGGCCCACAGCCGCCGGTGCGGCGCGAGGGCCCGCAACCGGCCACCGTCGAGCCAGGCGACGAGGTCGGCCGCCGCCGCCGTCGTCGCGCGGTGGGTCACCACGAGCCGGGTACGGCCACCGGCCCCGTCGGCCACCGCCCGCGCGATGCGGTGTTCGGTGGCGGTGTCCAGGCTGGACGTCGCGTCGTCCAGGATCAGCAGCCGTTCGGCGGGGAACGCGCGGGCCAGCCCCAGCCGCTGCGCCTCACCCCCGGACAGCGGCGCGTCCGCCAGCGGGGTGCGGAAGCCCTCGGGCAGCCGGGCGACGACGTCGGCGACCTGCGCCGCCCGCGCCGCGGCCAGCACCGGCGCCGTGGCCGGGGCGTCGTCGGCGGGCGGGCGCGCCGACTCCTCGGGCAGGGCGAGCCCGATCGCGTCGTGCACCGTCTCGCCGACCAGGACCGGCCGGTCGAAGGCGTGCCCGACGGCCCGGCGCAGCGCCGCCGGACTCAACCGGCGCAGGGGCGTCCCGTCGAGCAGCACGTCCCCGGCGTCCGGGTCGTGCAGCCGGCCGGCCACGGCGGCGAGGGTCGACTTGCCGGCGCCGGAGCGCCCGACGACGGCCACGGTGGCACCGGGCGGGACGGTCAGGTCGACCCCGGCGAGGACCGCCCGCCCGTCCTCGGCGCGGACGCCGACGCCGCGCAGCCGCAGCTCGCCGCGCCCGGGCGGCAGCGGGTCGGTGCCGTCGCGGCGTGCCGGGTGGGCCAGCGGCTCCGCGATGCGGCCCGCCGCCGCGCGGGCGCGGACCAGCCGGTTGAGGGTGGCCAGCACCGCGCCGAGCCCGGCGCCGAGGGCGGCGTACTGGACCGCGGCGACCAGTTGACCGGGGGTGAGCCAGCCGGCCGTGAGCGCGTACCCGCCGACGGCCACGACGGCCACCTGCAGCAGCGGGCCGACGGCGGCGGTGCGGGCGCTCGCCCGGGCCAGCAGCCGCCAGCCGAGCAGCCCGTACCCGCGCAGCTCCGGCAGGGCCGCCAGCACCCGGTCGCGTTCCCGGTCGGCGGTGGCCGCGGCGGCGATGGTGCGGGCGCCGCCGAGCGCCTCCAGCAGCCGGCCGGCGATGGCGCCCAGCACCCGCTGGTATCCGCCGACGGCGGCGGAGGCGTCGGTGACGAAGGCGCGCATGAGCACCGCGAGCAGGGCCAGCCCGCCGAGGAGGGTGACGCCGAGCAGCGGCTCGATCAGGGTGAGCGCCACGACGCTGCCGACCGGGGGGAGCAGGGCGACGACGCCCAGCACCACGGCGGTGCCGGCCTGCCCGGCGTCGGCGGCCTGGCCGACGAGCCGGCCCACCAGGTCACCCACCGGGTACCGGCGGACGGTGCGCACGTCGCAGGCGAACAGGTGGCGCAGCAGCCGCCGGCGCAGCAGGGCGGTGGCCCGGGCCGCGCCGTAGCCGCCGGCGAGGTCGGCGAGGACGTCGGTGACCATGAGTGCGGCGACCAGGACGCAGGCGGCGGCCGGCCACCAGGAGCCGTCGCCGCGCACGGCGGCGTCGACGGCGAGCCCGAGCGTCGCCGGAAGCGCCAGTTCGGCGGCCGCGCCGGTGAGCGCGACCGCCCCGAGCAGGACCGTCCAGCCGCCGCCGTCGCGGACCACCCGGCGCAGCAGCCGGTCGGAGCCGGTCAGCGTCGGCATCGGACCTCCCACGAAGACGTGCGGCCCTGGGCGGATACGTCTACCCGCCCAGGGCCTCGCGTGCGACCTGATCAGTTGCAGGTCGTGACGGACAGCGAGCTGTCGCCGCAGAGCAGCAGGCTCGCCCGGCTGCCGCCGCCGGTGCGGTCGGCGGGGGCCATCTCCAGGCCCTGAAGGTCCAGAAGCGCCATGTCGTGTCACCTCCTTCCGTGCTGGTCGGTCGGGTCGGTCGCCCTCGCATCGGCGAGGGAGTCGGGGGCGCCCGTCAGCGGGGCGAGGAACGGCAGGCCCACCGGCGCGTCGTGCCGCGCGGCGGCGAGTGCCAGCAGCACGCCGGCGGTGCCGGTACCGAGGTCCATGGACAGCCGCAGCAGCTGCTCGCCGGGGAACGCGGTGCCGTCCCGGTACGGCAGGGCGTGCCAGGCCAGGCGCTGCACCTGCGTCGCCAGCTCCCGCCGCAGCCCCGGGTCGTCGGGGTACGCCGCGAGGTAGGCGACGATGCCCGCCCGGCCGGCGAACAGGCCCGACTGCGCGTAGAACGGGGACCGGGCGGCGCGGCGCACGCCGGCGCTCGCCTCGGCGAAGCGCTCGTCGGCGCGGTGGCGCAGGTACTGGTCGAGCACCAGCCCGATGCCGACGCTGCCCTGCCCGAGGTAGGGCATGGTGCGCCAGCCCTCGTTGACCTCCAGCGCGCCGTCGGGGCGGACCACGCAGCGGCGCAGGTCCTGACGCAGGGCGGTGGCGGCGTGCTCCAGCAGGGCCTGCTCGCCGGTCAGCTCGTGCAGCCGTACCAGCAGCAGCGCCGGCCCGCTCCGGCCGCGCAACAGCCCGGCGTACGGGTGCCGCCCGCCGCTGACGTCCGGTCCCGGGTCGTCGCCGAGCTGATCGACGACCCGCTCGGCGACCCGCCAGGCCGCGTCGCGCAGGGCCGTCTCGCCGGTGCGCCCGGCCAGCTCGGCGAGGTTGAGCGCGATCCCGGACAGGCCGCCCGCGAGGCTGTGGTCGAGTCCGTCGACCGGCTGCCGCAGGCAGATGTCGAGCACGTCGAGGGCGTCCTGCCGGCGGCCGAGCAGCTCCAGGGCGTACGCGACGCCGTGCAGGCCGTCGTAGAAGCCGCACCGGGTGCCGGCGGCGGGCGACGTGGCCCGGCGTACCAGCCACTGCTCGTGCTCGGGCCAGCGTCCGGCCCCGCTGACGTGCAGGGCGTACAGGACGCCGGCGGCGCCGTGGGCGAGGTTCAGCCCGCCGCTGCGGAACTGTTCGATGTCGCCGGGGAAGAGCCGGTCGTCGCGCTCGATGGTCGCGCTGGCGAGGATCGCCCGGGCGAGCCGCTCCCGGTGGGCGGGGCCGACGTCGACGGTGAGGTCCGCCGCCGGTTCGTCGGCCGGCGCGCCGGCGGGGGCGCCGGTGATCTCCCGCACGGCGGCGTCGAGGAGTTCCCTCGGCACCGGGAAGTGCGCGGCGATCACGTCGGCGAGGTGCGCGGCCTTGGCCGGCGCCAGCCGGACCAGCTGGGTCAGCGGCAGGAACAGCGCCAGCCGCAGGCAGGCCAGGGCGTACCGGTCGACGGCGGGACCGGTGCGGTCCCGGGGCGCGGCGAAGCCCTGGTTGCGCAGGCCCGGCCGGCGGTGCCCCTCGATCGGGGCGGCGACCTCGAAGTCGACCAGCGCGATCCGGTCGTCCGGGCGGACCATGACGTTGAACAGGTGCAGGTCGCCGTAGACGAGGCCGCGCTCGTGGATGGCGTGCACGACCTCCTCGACCTGCCGGTGCACGTCCAGCGCCCACCGGGTGTAGTCGGCGCGGTCGGCGTCCGTGGCGTCGGCGTCGATCAGCGGGTACCGGTCGACCAGGACCTTGTTCAGCGCGCGGCCCTCGATGAACTCCAGCGCGAGGAACCGGTGCTCGCCGAGGGCGAACTCGTCGTGCACCCGGGGCACCTGCGGCAGGTCGGCGAGCCGGCGCAGCGCCTCGGCCTCCCGGGCCAGCCGGGCGACGGCGTCGGTGCCGTCGGCGTCCAGGCCGGCGTGCGGCCGGGCCTCCTTCAGCACCACCTGCGTGTCGGTGCGCAGGTCGCGGCCGACGTAGAGGCCGCCGCCGTTGGAGAAGTGGATGACCTTCTCGATGCGGTACGGCACCTCGTCGGTGCTGGTGGCGTTGCGGGCGGCCAGGTGCGGGCCCAGGAAGTCGGGCAGCGTCACCCAGGACGGCACGTGGAAGACGGGGTCGCGGCGGTCGGGCACCAGGGTGCCGGTGTCGTCCTCGATCGCCGGGACCACCTGCCCGTCGGGGGAGTGGCAGTAGCGGGCGGCGAAGCCGCCGTAGCGCACGTACACCGGGCCGGCGCCGTGGCGCAGGTCGCTCAGGATGTACGGGCCGGGTTCGCCGGCGAGCAGCTCGTCGAGCTCCTTGCAGACCAGCTCCAGCTCCGCGTCGTCGCGGGGGTAGACGGTGACGAACTTGCCGCTGGCCGCGCGGGAGGCGTACTTGGAGTTGCGCAGCAGCAGGGTGCGGGGGCCGCGGAGGAACTTGAACGACAGCCCCCGCGGGACGCAGTAGTCCCAGACCGTGTCCAGCACCCGCTCGGCGTTGTCCAGGGTCGCCGACACGTGGATCTTCCAGCCCTGCTGGGGCAGCGTGCCGCCCTGGGGGGCGTAGATGAGCCAGTCGTCGAGCGGCTCCGAGCGCCAGCCGTCGGGCACCGGTCGCCGGGCCGCCGCGAAGGTGGGCTGCTCCACCGCGCTGCCGAGCGAGTCGTAGAACAGCCGGTCGGCGGCGCAGTAGCTGTCGTAGCGATCGTCCACCGTGACCACTCCCTCCGCTGTTCGGTCGAGCCCTCGGCCCTGCTGGCGGATATGAGTCTGTCCGTTCGGGCCATGGCGCTTCCAGTGCGATCAGTCATGACGATGGATGCGTGCCGCACGGCCGGCCGTGACAAATGTCAGGTGCGCCGGCAGGCCCGCCGGCCTCGCGGGTGCCGGCGGGCCCCCGTCGTCCGGGCCGGGGCGGGCGGTGCGACCGCGCTGGTCGGTGGCGGTACGGTGCTCGCCGTGACCGCAGACGATCACCCCTCCGCCACCGGCGGACCCGTCGCCGTGCTGGCCAACCCGACGGCGGGGCGCGGCCGGCACCGGGGACTCCTGCCGCAGGTCCTGCACCGGCTGGCGGCCGCCGGTCGGCCGGTACGCCTGCTGCACGCGGGCAGCGCCGACGAGGCCGAGGCGGCGAGCCACGCGGCGGTCGGCGACGGCGCGTGCGCCCTGGTCGCGGTGGGCGGCGACGGCACGGTGCACCGCGCGTTGCAGGCGGTCGCCGGCACGGCGGTGCCGTTCGGGCCGGTGCCGGCCGGCACCGGCAACGACTTCGCGGTCGACACCGGTTTCCCGGCCGACCCGCTCGCCGCCGCCGACGTGATCGCGGCTGCGCTGCGCGGCGGCCGCACCCACCCGGTGGACCTGGCGCGGATGACGGGCCCCGACGGCGTGCGCCGCTGGTACGGCGCGGTCCTCGCGGCCGGTTTCGACGCGATCGTCAACGAGCGGGCCAACCGGATGCGCTGGCCCCGCGGCCCGCGCCGCTACGACCTGGCGATCCTGGTGGAGCTGGCCCGGCTGCGTCCGCGCCGCTACACGCTGCGGCTCGACGGGGTGACGCACGAGGTGGACGCCGTGCTGGTGGCGGTGGGCAACTGCGCCAGCTACGGCGGCGGAATGCGGATCTGTCCCGACGCGGACCCCACCGACGGGCTGCTCGACGTGGTGGTGGGCGGGCGGTTCGACCGGCGCACCCTGATGCGGGTCAAGCCGCGCATCTACCGGGGCACCCACGTCGGGCACCCGCTGGTCCGCAGCTACCGCGCCCGCACGGTCGAGCTGGTCGCCGAGGGCATCACCACGTACGCCGACGGCGAGCGCGCCCTGGGCCTCCCGCTGACCGTCACCGCCGTCCCCGCCGCCGTGCGCCTGCTGCGCTGACCGCGCCGGGCCTCCCGGTCGCGTCACCGTCCGCGGTGACGCGACCGGCGTCCGTCAGGGACTGACGGTGCGGATGATGCGGTCGAGCCACTCCGCGAGGAGGGCGCGTTCGGCGGCGGTGAGGTCGGTGGCCAGGTCGTCGAGGGCGGCGCGCAGGGCCACCGCGTGCCGGACCGGGCGGCCGGCGCGGGAGGTCGCGCGGGCGGCGGGGGAGTCGGTGACCAGCGCGCCGAGCACCGCCTCCCGGGTCCGGGCCGACAGGGCGGCGTCGCGCTGCTGCGGGGGCGTGCGGATCAGGGCGAGGGTGACCCCGCAGGCCGTGGCGTGCAGCATGTCCGTCGCCTCGTCGACGCCCGTGCGCAGCCGGCCCGCCTCGGCCACCCGGTGCACGAGCTGCCGCAGGATGTCGGCCGCGACCCGGGCCGCCGTCGTGGTCTCGCCGGGGCGCGGATCGCCGTACATCAGGGCGTGGAAGGCGGGGTTGGCCACGCCGAAGCCGACGTGCATGTCCCAGCCCCGGCGCAGGTCGTCGACCGGGTCGCCGGCGAGGTCCCGGGCCGCCTCGGCGTGCAGGTACGCGGCGAACCCGTAGCTGGCCGCCGCGTCCAGCAGGCCGCGCATGTCGCCGAACTGTCGGTAGATGGTCGGCGCCTGCACGCCCGCCGCCCGGCTCACGGCGCGGGTGGAGACCGCCTCCCGCCCGCCCTCGGCGAGCAGGGCGGCGGCGGCCCGCACGATCCGGTCCCGGGGCGACGTCTCGGTGATCATGACAGCGACGATAACGCCCTCACGTTAGCGCCGTTGGTTAACGTTGCTGTCGGTGTGCCGTTAGCGCTGCTTCTCGACGCCGGCCACGTCCAGCACGGCGCCCAGCCCGTTCGCCCGGCCCGCCTCGGCGGCCGGCAGCACCAGCACCGCGCACCCCGCCGCCACCGCGCCCGCGTCCGCCGGGGTGTCGCCCACCATCAGCGCGCGCTCCGGGTCGACGCCGAGCATGCCGCAGGCGCGCAGGAAGATCCCCGGGTCCGGCTTGCAGCGCCCCACCTCGTACGACAGGACGAAGGCGTCGACCAGGTCGGCCAGCCCCCACGCCGCGAAGATCGGCCGGATGTCGAAGCCGATGTTGCTGACCACGGCCACCGGGACGCCCGCGGCGCGCAGGGCGGCCATGGTCGGCGCGGTGTCCGGGTAGGGCACCCAGCCCTCGGGGACCAGCACCCGCTCGTAGAGCGCCTCGGCGAACCCCTCGATGCCCGCGTCGACCGTCTCGGCGAGCCCGGTGTAGGCGCCCCGGTGGGCGTGCGGGTAGAGATCCCGGTCGGCCCACAGCTCGGCCAGCCGGGGCGGCACCCGCGCCGGCGGCGGACCGCCCGCCCGGCCGGCCGTCAGCAGCCGGTCGGCCAGCGCGGTGGCGCGCATCCGCTCCAGCGTCACCCCGCAGGAGGCCGCGGCGGCGAGCACCCAGTCGCGGGGCTCCTCCACCTGCGCCAGCGTGCCGTGGAAGTCGAACAGGACCGCCTCCACCCGGCGGCGGGACGGGCCGGGGCCGACGGCGTCGTCGGCGCCGGGTGGGGCGTGGGGCGGTTCGGCATGGTCCGGCACGTCGTGCACCCTACCGACCACCTCCGACCGGGCTGTCGGTTGGCCTTGTCACGTGGCCACCGACGGCACGCATTAATCTTGGGGACATGTCGAGCCCCGCCGAGCGGTACGCCGCGGCGCGCCGCCGGGCCGCGCAGGCCTCACAGTTCCCGGCCCTCGAAGAGTTCGCCCTCGACCTGGGGTTCGATCTCGACGACTTCCAGCGGGAGGCGTGCCAGGCCCTCGAACGCGGCAGCGGCGTGCTGGTCTGCGCCCCGACCGGCGCCGGCAAGACCGTGGTCGGCGAGTTCGCCGTACACCTGGCGTTGCGCGGCGCGCCGGCGCGCGACGCCGCCGCGGGCGACGCGGTGGCGTCCGCCGGCGGCGACGAGGTCGCCCCGGCCGCGCCCCGGCGGCGCAAGTGCTTCTACACCACCCCGATCAAGGCGCTGTCGAACCAGAAGTACCACGACCTGGTCGACCGCTACGGCGCCGAGCAGGTCGGGCTGCTCACCGGCGACAACGCCATCAACGGCGACGCCCCCGTGGTGGTGATGACCACCGAGGTGCTGCGCAACATGCTCTACGCCGGCTCGGCCACCCTCGAGGGCCTGGCGTACGTGGTGATGGACGAGGTGCACTACCTCGCCGACCGGTTCCGCGGCGGGGTGTGGGAAGAGGTGATCATCCACCTGCCCGCCTCGGTCACCCTGGTCTCCCTGTCGGCGACCGTGTCCAACGCCGAGGAGTTCGCCGACTGGCTGGTCACCGTGCGCGGCGAGACCGCCGTGGTGGTCAGCGAGCACCGCCCGGTGCCGCTGTGGCAGCACATGCTGGTCGGCAAGCGGATGTTCGACCTGTTCCACGACGCCGACGCCGCCCGCAAGCACGACGTGCATCCCGAGCTGCTGCGCTACACCCGCGACACCATGCGCCGGCTGGAGCTGGGCGAGGGGCGCAGCGCCGGCCCCGGCGCCGGGCGGCGCGGGCCACGCTGGCGCGGCCCGATGCGCCCCGACATCGTCGACCGGCTCGACCGCGAGGGCCTGCTCCCGGCGATCCTGTTCATCTTCAGCCGCGCCGGCTGCGCCGCCGCCGTGCAGCAGTGCCTCGCCGCCGGCCTGCGGCTCACCTCACCCGAGGAGCGGGCGGAGATCCGCCGGGTCGTCGAGTCGCGGGTCACCGCCATCCCCGGCGAGGACCTGTCGGTGCTCGGCTACTGGGAGTGGCTCGACGGCCTGGAGCGCGGGCTGGCCGCCCACCACGCCGGCATGCTGCCGGTGTTCAAGGAGGTCGTCGAGGAGCTCTTCGTCCGGGGCCTGGTCAAGGCCGTCTTCGCCACCGAGACGCTCGCCCTGGGCATCAACATGCCGGCCCGCTGCGTCGTGCTGGAGCGCCTCGTCAAGTACAACGGCGAGGCGCACGTCGACCTGACCCCGGGGGAGTACACCCAGCTCACCGGCCGCGCCGGCCGGCGCGGCATCGACGTCGAGGGGCACGCCGTCGTCGTCTGGTCCCCGGAGACCGACCCCCGGCACGTGGCCGGCCTCGCCTCCACCCGCACCTACCCGCTGCGCTCCAGCTTCCGGCCGTCGTACAACATGGCGGTCAACCTGGTCGGCACGGTCGGCGCCGAGCCGGCCCGGGCGCTGCTGGAGTCCTCGTTCGCGCAGTTCCAGGCGGACCGCTCGGTGGTCGGCCTGGCCCGCCAGGTGCAGCGCAACACCGAGACCATCGAGGCGTACGGCGCGGAGGCGGCCTGCCACCACGGCGACTTCGACGAGTACTTCGCGCTGCGGGTGGCAATCGCCGACCGGGAGCGCGTCATGGCCCGGCAGGGGCAGAGCCAGCGCAAGGCCGCCGCGGTGGCCTCGCTGGAGCGGCTGCGCGTCGGCGACGTGATCCGGGTGCCGTCGGGCCGGCGCGCCGGGCTGGCGGTCGTGCTCGACCCGGCCACCGGCGGCTTCGGCGAGCCCCGGCCGCTGGTGCTCACCCAGGACCGGTGGGCCGGCCGGGTCAGCCCCGGCGACTTCACCACCCCCGCCGAGGTGCTGGCGCGCATCCGGGTGCCGAAGCACTTCAACCACCGCTCCCCGGCCGCCCGGCGGGACCTGGCCGCCGAGGTCAGCGGCACCGGGTTGGACCGGCACGGCGGTCGCCGGGGCGGCCGGTCGCGGCAGGCGGTCGGCGAGGACCACCGGCTCAGCCAGCTCCGCGCCGAGCTGCGTCGGCACCCCTGCCACGCCTGCCCCGACCGCGAGGAGCACGCCCGCTGGGCGGAGCGGCGCCGCCGCCTGGAGAAGGACACGGAGGAGCTGCGGCAGCGGGTGGCCGGCCGCACCGGTTCGCTGGCCCGTACGTTCGACCGGATCGTCGCGCTGCTCACCGCCCGCGGCTACCTCGCCCCCGACGGCGCGGTGACCGACGCCGGCCGGATGCTCGGGCGGATCTGGACGGAGGCGGACCTGCTCGTCGCCGAGTGCCTGCGCCGGGGGGTGTGGGACGGGCTCTCCCCGAGCGAGCTGGCCGCCGCCGTGTCGGTGGTGGTCTTCGAGGCCCGCCGCGACGTCGACGAGCGGGCGTCGCTGCCGCGCGGCCCCGTCGCCGAGGCGGTCGACGAGACGCTCAAGCTGTGGAGCGAGATCGAGGCCGACGAGGCGGCCCGCGGCCTGGCGGTCACCCGCGAGCCGGACCTCGGCTTCGCCTGGCCGATCTACCGGTGGGCCCGGGGCGAGGCCCTGGCGAAGGTGCTCGCGAGCGGCCACGAGATCGACGGCGAGATGCCGGCCGGCGACTTCGTCCGGTGGGCCCGGCAGGTGGTCGACCTGCTCGGTCAGCTCGCCGACTCCGGCGGCGCGTCGACGGAGCTGAGGTCCACCGCCCGACAGGCGATCGCCGCGGTCAACCGGGGCGTGCTGGCATACCACGCCCCGGCCTGACCGTCACCGCTCGCGTCGGCGGACCGGATCCGTCATCGCGACGGCATCCCCCGAGTTGTCCGGGGGATGCCGTCGGATCTAGTGAGTGCCTCCGCAGGTCCTGCTCAGTCGAGCGCCGACTCGCCGCCGGGGTAGGCGAAGGACGCGCGCGGTGAGTAGAAGCCCCAGACGATGTCGAGCGGCTCGGCGGGGCGCAGGGCGTAGACCGGGTGCTCGGGTGCCAGGAACTCCACCGACTCGATCTCGAAGGGGTCGACCGGCTCCGCCACGAAGGGGTAGTTCCCGCTCAGCAGCGTGCCGTCGAGCCGGGTGAGGTAGCGGAGCTGCCCGCGGTTCACGGCATCACCGGTGCGGCCGACCCGGGCCGTCGTGCGGATCACCGGTACGCCGTCCGCCTCCGTGGTGGCGACCAGCCGATGCCCCGTCACCTCGATCGTGGTGGTGCCGGCGCTCGCCGGCACGCCCCGCGCGGTGGCGTAGTCGCGGACCACCGGGCTGGAGTTGACGTAGTGCGTCCACCAGCGGCCGGGGGTCACCCCGTCCGGGGCGTCGACTCCGGACAGGTCCGGACCGAGGTACGTCAGCGAGTAGGCGCCGAAGCCGGAGGTCTGCACGGCGTCGTCGACGACGTACTGGTTCATGAAGACCTGCCGGTTCGGGGCCGGCTCGAGGCCCTCCGGCACCAGCGCGGCAACCGCGTCGGGGTCGGCCGGTACCCAGCCGAAATAGATCATCCGGCTGTTCACCACGAGCTGCGGTGCGGCGAGCTCAGTCATGAGGCTCCTTCCACGCATCCGATCGGTGGCTACGACGCTACGTGGCGCGCACCGCGCAGACACCGACGGATTGGCGACACCGGCAGCGCCGGCAACGGTCGCACCGGCTGCGCCGGCGCGATGCTGCACGCGCTGACCACTGACGGGTGGCCTACGCCGAGATTTGCGACGACGACAAAGCCGCCACCGCTACCGGCGGCAAACCGCCCGTCACCAGGTTGACCAACGTCCCTGGGCAGTGCACCTAGCGCGCATTCTTGTCGGCGATCAGGGCGGCATGCAGCCGCTCGTACGTCGGAGCCAATCGGCGCAGTCCGGCCGCGAGCTCCACGTCGTCGCCCGACACGAGCGGACCCTGCAGGCCACCGACGATACGGGCCTGCTCCGCGGCGACGGCCGCGCCCACGTCGAGGCCGAGGAGCGACAGGCAAGCCGACAGGTCGTTGAGGCGGCGGGCCCCTACCCGCACCGCGAACGCCTGCCACAGCATCCTGATCTCGGGATCCAGCCCTTCCTCCACCAGTTCGGCCGTACGCTCGGCGGCCTCGGCCTGCCCCAGCGTGCCGGGAGGGACCTCCACGTCCTTCCGTCCTGCCAGCCAGGCCAGCCCGGTGGGCAGGGAGCGCCGCAACGCCTCCTCGGGGCTGACCTGCTTGCGCCGGGTGAACCCGTGCCGCATCCGGAACGGCCGCTCCAGGTAGGGGATCAACTCCCCGCGCCACGCCTCGGCGAAGGCGTCGACCGGCAGCGTGGCGTACGGGTAGCCCTGCGGGTCGTGCACGAGCACGGTATCGCCGCCCACCTCCAGCACCACCACGTAGTGGTCGGCGCCGACCGCCTTGCCCGACCCAGGTTGGTAGGACAGCAGACCGAGTTCAAGCGGCCCGGCCAGCACCGGGCCGTCCTGGCAGGCTCGGCGCAGCCGGTCGAGCGCCGCTGCCGCCGTCCCGCCGTCCGCGCGCTCGCACTCCCAGCCGAGCAGGCCAATCGCGGCGTCGACCCCGATCTCGGGGTCCCAGCCGAACGCGTCGAACAGTGGTAGCCGACCGCCGATGAGCTGCATCCCGTACGGGGAGCCCGTCAGCACCTCGATCACGGCCGGAGGCGGCGCCTCGCCGCCCAGGACCATTGAAAGGGAATTGGCGTAGCAGTACGGTCCGGAGCCGACATAGGTGGCAGACATGCCTCGCAGCGTGCCGCCTGACACGGTGTCAGGGGCAAGCCGGTTTGCGTCTGCCTCGTAACGGGCCCTCGACTCGAGGTCACCGGTGACACTGCTGTGCCGGCGTGCGCCAGGCATCACGGCTCCAGGTGGGTGAGGTTGAGTTGGGCCAGCCGGTCGGGGTCGGACAGGATGTCGATCGTGGCGATCCTGCTGTCGGAGATAGTGAAGTTCATGACGGAGATCACCTGGTCGTCGATGGTGTTGACCAGGCCGGCGAGCCCGTTGATGAGCGCCGGGTGGGTGGTGGCGCTGGTGGCCATGCGCTGGAAGGTGGCGGCCTGTCCGGCCACGGCCGCGGCGCCGCGGATGACCTTCATGCCGCCGGTGAGCACGCCGCCGTCGGCGCGCAGCACCACGTCAGGGTCGAGGATGGCCAGCAGCGCGTCGAAGTCGCCGCCACGTGCGGCGGCCAGGAACGCGTCCACCACCCGACGCTGACCGGTCAGATCAGGGTCAGGGTTCGGGGTCGCGCCGCGGACTCGCTGGCGCGCCCGGCTGGCGAGTTTCTTGGCCGCCACGGGTGTGCGGTCCACGATGGGCGCGATCTGCTCGAACGGTAGACCGAACATGTCATGAAGCACGAACGCCAGCCGTTCGGCCGGGGTCAGGGACTCCAGCACGACCAGCAGCGCCAGCCCCACCGAGTCGGCCAGCAGCACTTCCTGCTCCGGGTCGGCGGCATCCGCGCGGCTGATTACCGGATCGGGCAGGCGCTCCTCCAGCGGTTCCTCGCGCCGGGACTTGCGGGCGCGGAGCATGTCCAGGCACACCCGGCCGACCACGGTGGTCAGCCAGCCGCCGAGATTGTCGATGTCACCCGAGTCCGAGCGTGCCAGCCGCAGCCATGCCTCTTGGACCGCGTCCTCGGCCTCGCTCAGCGAGCCGAGCATGCGGTAGGCGACCGTCTCCAGATGGGTTCGGTGCCCCTGGAACTGGCTGGCCAGCTCGTCATGGGGTGTCACTTGCATTCCTCTCATGTCAGCCACGTCAGACTGCTGACGCATCAAAGCAGTGAAAGGTGACCGCAAACGCACACGGTCACCTTTGCTCCAGGCCATCCGTCATGCCGGCGATCAACACTCACTTACGAAGGGTTGCCGACGATGAGCAGGATGGATGTCCGCGGAACGGTCACGGACGGCTTCGAACCGGTGCGCGAAGCGTTCGCCGCGGTGGTGGCCGAGCAGGACGGCCAGGCGGGGTCGCAGCTGGCCGTGTACGCGCACGGCCAGCGGGTGGTCGACCTGTGGGCCGGGGACGAGGTGAGCGGTGACACGCTGACCGGGGTCTACTCCTCCACCAAGGGTGCCGCGACGCTGGTGGCGGCGCTGCTGGTGCAGGAGGGTGTTCTCGATCTCGACGAGCCGGTGGCCCGGCGATGGCCGGAGTTCGCCGCGGCCGGCAAGGATGGGATCACGCTGCGGGACGTGCTGACTCACCGCTCCGGCGTCATCGGCGTCGACGGCGGGCTGTCGGCAGCCGAGTTGGCCGACGACGCGGTGATCGCGCGCCGCCTGGTTGGGCAGCGGCCGTACTGGCGTCCAGGTTCGGCCTACGGCTATGGCGGGTTCGTCTCGTTCGCCATGGTCAACGAGGTGATCCGGCGGGTGACCGGCCAATCGCTGCAGCAGGTCTACGACGAGCGCATCCGGACCCCGTACGGGCTGGACCTCTACCTGGGGCTGCCCGCAACTGAGGAGGAGCGGTTCCGGCCGATCCAGTGGTGGACGGCAACGCCGGAACAGGAGGCCGCGTTCTGGTCGGACCTGCCCGGCCCGCACAGCATCCTCGGCGTCGGCTACGGGCTCAACAGCACGCCGCCGCTGGACCAGGCCGCCTTCGCCAACACCCGCGTCGTCCGCGCGTCCGGCCAGGCGTCGGCCGGTGGGGTGGGCAGCGCACGCGGCCTGGCCGGCCTGTACGCGGCGGCCGTATGGGGCACCGACGGACGCCCTCCGCTGCTCAAACCGGACACCGTCGGGGAGTTCTCCATGCTGCACTCCACCGGCGGCGACCTGGTCCGCGGTGACCAGGGCAACTACACGCTCGGGTTCCAGGCCAAGGGCCTGCGGTACGGGTTCCTCAGCGCGAACGCGTTCGGTCACGACGGCTCCGCCGGTTCGGAGTCCTTCGCCGATCCCCGCACCGGCATCGCGTTCGGCTACACCCGCCGCCGATTCGGCTTCGGCTGGTCCTACCCCGAGCACGACCGGCTCGCCGCCGCCGTCCATCGCGCCGCCACCGCCGCCTGAGAAGCTGGCATGACCTCGCATTCCGATACCCGCGACACTCGCCTGGCCCTGCTGGTGATCGCCGCCGCGCAGTTGCTGATGGTGATGGACGGCACCATCGTCACCGTGGGCCTGCCCGTCATCGGAACCGGGCTCGGCATCGCCGAGGCCGACCTAGACTGGGTGCTCACCGCCTACGCCCTGGCCTTCGGTGGCCTGCTGCTCGCCGGCGGTCGCGCCGGCGACGTGTTCGGCCGCCGAAGGATGTTCCGCGCCGGACTGGTCGTCTTCCTGGCCGCCTCCCTGCTTGGCGGCCTGGCCGGCAACGGGACCGTGCTGATAGCCGCCCGCGTCCTGCAGGGCGTCGGCGCCGCGATCGTCGCCCCGGCCGCGCTGTCCCTGCTGGCCGACACCTTCCCCGCCGGACCGGCTCGCAACAAGGCGCTCGGCGTCTACGGCGCCATGGGCGGCCTGGGCTCGGTTGCCGGCCTGCTGCTGGGCGGCGCGCTCACCGAGTACTGGGGTTGGCGATGGATCATGTTCGTCAACATCCCCATCGCGCTGCTGGTCCTGGCCGGGACATTCGCCGTGGTGCCCGGCACCCGCGAGCGCGGCGGCCTCGACCTGCCCGGAGCGGGCACGGTGACGTTCGCCCTCGGTGCGCTGGTGTACGCGATCAACCGGGCCGGCTCGCATGGTGCCGGCGACGGACTCACCGTGACCTTCGGCGCGATCGCCGTGGCGCTGCTCGTGGTGTTCGCGTTCATCCAGCGCAGCGCGCGCCGCCCGATGCTGCCGTCAGGCGTCCTGGCCGACCGCGGCAGGCTCGGCGCGAATCTGGTCATGCTGCTCATGGGCGCCGGGCAGCTGGCTACCTTCTACTTCCTCACCCTGTACATGCAGACGATCAAGCAGTACTCGCCCATGATCACCGGCATGGCTTATCTGCCGTTCGCCATAGGCATCGGTCTCGGCTCCGGCGTCATCGGCCCCAGACTGCAGGCCCGCACCTCCACGCGGGTCGTCCTGGCGACCGGGATGGCGGTGGCCGCCGCGGCGATGGGCTGGTTCAGCCTGCTGACCCCGGACCAGAACCCCCTGCTCGTGTTGCTGCCCGCGCAGCTCGCCGGCGGCATCGGCCTGGGCATCGGCTTCGTCGCAGCCACCATCGGCGGCGTCCAGGGTGTCGCATCGCGCGAGTCGGGCATCGCCTCCGGCCTGGTCAACACCAGCCAGCAGATCGGCGGCGCCCTGGGCCTGGCCGTCCTAGCTGGCATCGCCGTCACCGCCACCACGAGCCAACCGGCGGGCACTCCCCTGCACGACGCGCTCACCAGCGGCTACACCGTCGGCATGCTCGGCGGGGGCGGCTTCTACCTGGCGGCGATCCTTGCCGCCGTCCTCCTCCTGCGGCCCCGGCCCACGAACCGGGACAGCGAGCCCACACCGGCGACTTTCGGCAGCACGCCCGGATGAATCGACCGCCTCATCGGTCACCTTCGCCCCATGGCATCCGTCAGAGCAGTGATCCACCACTTGAGACCAGAAGGGAACCCCCTTGACCATCACCGAGTCGCGCCTGCCTAACCCCGCCGTGCTCGTCCCCGAGCTCAAGGACATCGGCGGCGCCCTGTACAAGGCAACCGGGAACGGCACGATCCCGCAGATCACCATCAGCCTGGTCCAGCTGCGCGCCGGTCAGATCGCCGGCAGTACCTACCTGACCGTCCTGCACACCAGCAACCTCCGCAAGGCCGGCGCCACCGAGGAAAGCATCACCGCCGTGGCCTCCTGGCGGGACGCGCCCTACTTCACCGACGCCGAACGCATCGCGCTGGAACTGGTCGAATCCGTGCTCACACCGAACCCCTCCGGCGAGCGCGTCCCCGACGAGCTCTACGCCCGGGCGTCCGAGCAGTACGACGACAAGGCGCTCGCCACGCTCATCATGGCCATCGGCCAAGTCTGCTTCTTCCTTCCGCTGGCACTCATCGGCAAGCCTCTGCCGGGTGTGTCGCCCGCGGAGCAGTGGAGGCCGTAACGCCCAAGAATGCCCAGGGTGAGGACGCGGAACGCCGGCCCCCGGTCGCGTCGAGCAACCCGTACCTCGCCCGGTTTGAGGCCAGATCGGGGCCGGGCCCAGGCCACGGACCCAGGCGGGCTCGCTCGCCCACCCGACATCGGGTCCAGGTTCGTCAAGGACACTCACATTCCGAGGAGAAACGGATCATGCACGCGCGAATGGCCAATCCGGCCTACCTGGTGCCGGACGCGGGACACGCGATCGGGGCTCTCATGCGGGCCGTGCAGCACGACATGGAGCAGGGCGTTGTCCCGGCGGCGACGCTGATGCTGGCCGCCATGCGCGGTAGTCAGATCAACGGCGGCAGCGCCTGTCTGTACGCCGACGCAGCCGAGGCCAGAAAGGCCGGGGTCACCGACGACCAGCTGATCACGGTGGCGGCATGGCGGCAGTCGCCGTACTTCACCGACGCCGAACGGGCTGCCCTCGCGCTGGCCGAAGCGGCAACCCGTATGAACGACCAGTCCGACGACGCCGTCCCCGACGCGGTCTGGGACGAACTTGTCGAGCACTACGACGAACGACAGCGCGCCACCCTGATCCTGTGGATGGCCACCAGCAACCTCTTCAACACCATCAACAACATGATCAAAGATCCTGCCGGCACCACCTGGAACTAGCCGGGTCCGTCCTCCTGCACGGCTGCCCCCTCGGGTAGCCGTGCAGGGGCGGGCTCGAAAGCTGGCATGGGCGCTGACATCCCGCGACAGCAAGGGGGAGCTGTGCCACAGCGGCACAGCGTCCTCCCCGCGCCCTCGGCGATCTCCGGGGCTCCCTGCGCCGTGCTCCGGACCATCAAACAGGTGGCGCTCAACCAGCCGTCGCGGGCAGGTCGTCGAAGGGGCGCAGCCCAGAGCCGACATCGGCGCGGGAGGTTCTCGCGCGCTGGGACGGCTACCCAAGCGTGGGGCCAACATCGGTGCAACAGGTGCGGCCCCGTCCGTCCGATGCGCCTGCCAGCCCCAGCGACCGCCCGGACGCGGGTCAGCCGCGTTGGGCGAGGGCGTCGACCAGGCGGCGCGCGGAGCCGGCCAGGTTCCACGTGTCGGCGAGCTCCAGCAGCCGGTCGGGGTCGGCCGGGGCGGCCGGCAGCGCGGTGGGCAGCTCGGGCAGCGGCACGTCGAGGGCGACCCGCACCACCTTCGGCGCGACGGCCAGGTAGTCCCGGGCGGCGGCGAGCTTGGTGCGCAGCCCGGGGGCGAAACCGGAATCCGGCTCGTCCAGGGCGGCCAGGATGCCCGCGATGTCGCCGTAGCGCTCCACGAGCCGGGCGGCCGTCTTCTCGCCCACGCCCGGCACCCCGGGCAGCCCGTCGCTCGGGTCCCCGCGCAGGGCGGCGAAGTCGGCGTAGCGGGCCGCCGGCACGCCGTAGCGGGACCGCACGGCGGCGTCGTCGCAGTCGTCCAGCTTGGCCACGCCCCGCCCGACGTAGAGCAGCCGCACCGGGCGGGCGTCGTCGACGAGCTGGAACAGGTCCCGGTCGCCGGAGACCACCTCGACCGGCGCCGGCTGGGTCACCGACAGCGTGCCGAGCACGTCGTCGGCCTCGTAGCCGGCCGCGCCGACGTGGGTGATCCCGACGGCGTCGAGCACGTCCAGGATCAGCGGCACCTGCGGGCTGAGCGTGTCGGGCACCACCTCGCCCCCCTCGGGGGCCAGCCGGTGCGCCTTGTACGACGGCAGCAGCGCCACCCGCCACTCGGGCCGCCAGTCGTGGTCCATGGCGCAGACCATCCGGTCGGGCCGGCGGGTGCGGATCAGGGTCGCCAGCATGTCGAGGAAGCCGCGCACCGCGTTGACGGGGCTGCCGTCGGCGGCCCGGGCGGCGGACTCGGGGATGCCGAAGAAGGCCCGGAAGTAGAGGCTGGGCGCGTCGATGAGCATGATCGGGGGTTCCTGTGCCACGCCCGACAGCCTGGCACACCGCACCGACGATCGGGGGGCGCGGCGCGGCGGGCCGGCGCGGTCAGGGGCGCTCGTCGCCGGAGTAGAGCGTCTCGCGGCGGGCCAGGTACTGCACGGCGTAGCTCGCCACCAGCAGCGCGATCGCGACCGCCACCTCGATCCAGGCCGCCGTGCCGTCGGCGATCGTCAGGCCGACGACCAGCAGCGCCAGGCCGGCCACCGCGAGGATCCCCGACCAGAGCAGCCGGCGGCGGCGCACCGCGGCGCGGTCGTGGTCGGTGGGTGCCACGGCTGTCGTCCTCTCCTCGGGTGAGGCGCTCGCAGGTCCAGGCTATCGGCGCGGACGGTCGGTCGGGCCGGAACAGTGCTGCGACCGCGCCGGGGCGGGGCGCAGACTGGCCGGTGTGACGTTCCTTCCCGGTCTGACGCTCGGCCGACGGTTCCACGACGAGGTGCTCGCGCCGATCCTGCGCCGGCGCTTTCCCGGCCTGCGATACGCGGCCGGCCTGCTCGACGGCGGCTCGGAGCTGCTCGGGCTGGACACCGCACGCTCCACCGACCACGACTGGGGGCCGCGCGGACAGCTCTTCGTGGCGGCCGCCGACGCGTGGCGGATCCCGCGGCTGCACGCGGCGCTGGAGGCCGACCTGCCGGCCGACTTCCTCGGCTGGCCGACCCGCTTCGCCGGTCACGGCCGCCTCGGCGTGCTCGACCCGGCGGGGACCCGGCACGGGGTGAAGGTCGACGAGCTGGGCGGCTGGTGGCGCGACCGGCTCGGCTTCGATCCGGCCGCCGGGGTGGGCGCGGCGGACTGGCTGGCCACCCCGACCCAGCGGCTGGCCGAGGTGACCGGCGGCGAGGTCTTCCACGACGGCCTCGACGGCGCGCTCACCGGGGCGCGGGCCGCGCTGCGGTGGTACCCGGACGACGTGTGGCGGCACGTGCTCGCCGCCGGGTGGAGCCGCGTCGCCCAGGCGGAACACCTGCCCGGCCGCTGCGCCGAGGTCGGCGACGACCTCGGCAGCCGGGTGGTCACCGCCGGGCTGGCCCGGGACGTGATGCGGCTCGGCCTGCTGCTGCGCCGCCGCTGGCCGCCGTACGACAAGTGGCTGGGCACGGTGTTCGCCCGGCTGCCGGACGCGGCGCCGGTGACGGCGGCCCTGTCCGACGCGCTGGGCCCCGGCGACTGGCCGCGGCGGGAGGACGGGCTGGTCCGGGCGTTGGAGACGGTCGCCGCCTGGACCGACGACACCGGCCTGGCGGCCCCGGTGCGCGCCCGTCCGCGTCCCTTCCACCGGCGGCCGTTCCTGGTCCTGGACGCGGGCCGGGTCGCCGCCGCGCTGCGCGCCGCCATCACCGATCCGGCCCTGCGCGCACGTGCGCCGCTCGGCGCGGTCGACCAGTACGTCGACTGCGTCGACCTGCTGACCCACGCCGACCGGGCCCGGCGGCTGGCCGCCGCGTCGCCCGTCGTGGCGGACGGGCCGGACTGAGCGCGGGATCGGCCGTCAGCGGCCGGCCGGCATCGGGTCCGTCCGGCGGTCACCGGCCTCCCGGTCGTGGTCGGTGAGGTCGCGCAGGCGACGGACGGGGGAGAGCAGCAGCGCCAGGGGCGCGCAGACCGCCGCGCCCGCGAAGACCAGCAGGGTGGCGCGGGTCCCGGCGACGCCGGCGAGGGCGCCGGCGAGCAGGCCGCCGACCGGGATGGCTCCCCAGAAGACGAACCGGACCGTCGCCATCACCCGGGAGAGCAGCTCGGGCGGACTGGCGATCTGCCGGTAGGTCCGGGTGGTCACGCTGAGCACCACGACGCCGGCGGCGAAGACGACGTTGCCGGCCGCGAAGGCGACGTACGCCGGCCAGCCGGTGCCCCACGGGACGAGGAGCGCGCCGCCGACCGACACGACCCCGGCGACGATCAGGGCGCGGGCGGTGCCGAGCCGGGCGGTGATCCGCGACGTCAGTGCCGCGCCCACCAGCGAGCCCACCCCTTCGACGGCGAGCAGCACGCCGACCAGCCCCGCCGGGGCGTGCAGCTCGCGCACCAGGTGCAGCGGGTAGAGCGCCAACTGCGCCCCGCAGACGAAGTTCACCGCCGTCGCGGCCCACATGCCGGGGCCCATGACCGGGTGGTACGCCACGAAGCGCCAGCCCTCGCGGATCATCTCCCCGACGGGCGGCCAGCGGTCCGGCGCGTCGACGCGGCGGGCGGGCAGGGAGCGCAGCAGGGCCGCCGAGGCGAGATAGCTGGCGGCGTCGACGAGCAGGGTCGGCACCGCGCCGAGCGCCTGCACCGCGAGGCCGCCGAGCGGCGGCCCGCTGAGCTGGGTGGCGGCGTGCGTGGCCGAGGTCAGCTGTTGCGCGACTGCAACTGCTCCCGGTCGACGATGCTCGGCAGGAAGGTCGAGTTGGCCACGTCGAACAGCACGGTGGCGAAGCTGAGCACCAGGGCGGTGACCACCAGGTGGGCGACGGTCAACCGGTCGGACCACCAGGCGAGCGGCACGGACGCGACGGCCACCGCGCGGGCCAGGTCGGCGCCCACCTGGGCCCCGCGCAGCGGCAGCCGCTGCGTGAGGACGCCGGCCGGCAGCCCGATCACGAGCCAGGCGACGTAGCTGGACGCCGCGATGAGCCCCATCTCGAAGGCGGTGGCGTCGAGGACCGTCAGCGCGGTCAACGGCAGGGCCACGGCGCCGACCGCCGACCCGACCGAACTGGTCGTGCCGGCGGCCCACCACCGCCAGAACACCCCGGCTGTCCGCCCGACGCCCATGTCGTCCGCCCCCGTCCGCGAGCCGGTGAGTTCCAATTTGAAACGGACTATAGTCGAGGGCGACCGAGCGGGCGGGGGTGGGATGTGCGGCGGGCCGACCTGGCGGACGCGGACTGCGGCATCGCGCAGGCGCTGGGCGTCCTCGGCGACTGGTGGACGTTCCTCATCGTGCGTGAGATCGCCGGCGGGACGACCCGCTTCGACGCGCTGCACCGCGAACTGGGCGTCAGCCGACGGGCGCTGACCGAGCGCCTGGCCGCGCTGGTCGAGCACGGCGTGCTGCGGCGACGGCCCTACTCGGCGCACCCACCCCGCTTCGACTACCTGCTCACCGCCAAGGGCGAGGGCCTGCTGCCGGTGCTCATCGCCCTGCAGGACTGGGGCACCCGGTACGTGATGGGCGACGGCGACCTCACCGCGACCGCCGACGCCGCCTCCGCCGAGGCGCGCCGCGTGCACGACCTGGTCGGCCGGCGGCTGCCCGACGTCGTCCTGCCCGCGCACGACGGCCGACCGGTCGCCACCGCCGACCCGCGGAGCTGCAGCGTGCTCTACCTCTTCCCGGGGGCGTTCGCGCCCGGGACGCGGGCCCTTCCGCCGGGCTGGGCGGAGATCCCCGGCGCGGCCGGCTGCACGCTGGAGTCCACCAGCTACGCCGCCCGGCACGCGGACTTCCGCGCCGCCGGGGCGCGGGTCGTCGGGGTGAGCACCCAGCGGCCGGACCAGCTCGCCGACTTCGTGGCGCACGCCGGGCTGCCCTTTCCGCTGCTGTCCGACGAGGACGGCCGGCTCGCGGCGGGGTTGCAGCTGCCCACCTTCCGGGCCGGCGGCGTCGAGCGGTTCAAGCGGCTGACCCTGCTGGTCGGTCCCGACGCCGTCGTCCGCGCGGTGCAGTTCCCCGTGACCGACCCGGCCGGCTCCGTCGACGAGATGCTCGCCCTCGTCCGGCGCCGGGCCGCCTCGTGAACGCCCGGCGGGGCAGGCCGCCGGAGCGTCGGGCGGGCTGGGTCGTCGCCCGAACGAACGTTAAGCTGACCGGGTGGGATCCGAGGAACTGTACCCGCCGCAGCGGCTGACCGCCGCGCAGCGCGCCACCGCCGCCGCCGGGCTGGACGCGCTGCTGCTCACCCCCGGCTCAGACCTGCGCTACCTGACCGGCTACGACGCGCACGCCGGCGAGCGGCTGACCTGCCTGGTGCTGCCCGCCGAGGGCGAGCCGACGCTGATCGTGCCCGCCCTGGAGCGGCCGGCCGCGGAGGCGTCCCCGGCCCCGGCCACCGGGGTGCGCATCGTCGACCACGCCGACGGCAGCGACCCGTACCCCCTCGTCACCGCCGCCCTCGGCGGGCCGGTGGCGGCGGTCGGGCTCGCCGACCGGATGTGGGCCGAGCAGGTCCTCGCCCTGCGCGCGGCACTGCCCGGCGCGCACCAGCGGCTCGCGTCGGAGGTGCTGCGTGAGCTGCGGATCCGCAAGTCCCCGGCCGAGGTCGCGGCGCTGGCCGAGGCCGGCGCGGCGATCGACGCGGTGCACCGGCGGATGGGGGAGTGGCTGCGGCCCGGCCGCACCGAGGCGGAGGTCGCCACCGACATCGCCGCGGCGATCCGCGCCGCCGGCCACGTCACCGTGGACTTCGTGATCGTCGCGGCCGGCCCGAACGGCGCCAGCCCGCACCACGGCACCTCCGACCGGCCGATCGGCGCGGGCGAGCCGGTGGTGGTGGACATCGGCGGCACGATGCCCTCGGGCTACCGCTCCGACTGCACCCGCACCTACGTCGCCGGCGGCGAGCCGCCGGCCGAGTTCGTGGACTACTACGCGGTGCTGCACGCCGCCCAGCGCGCGGCGGTGGCCGCGGTCCGCCCCGGCGTGACCGCCGAGGCCGTCGACGCCGCCGCCCGGGAGCCGATCTCCGCCGCCGGCCACGGCGCGGCGTTCCTGCACCGCACCGGCCACGGCATCGGCCTGGACGGCCACGAGGAGCCGTACGTGGTGGCCGGCAACGCCCGCCCGCTGGAGGCGGGGATGGCGTTCTCCGTCGAACCGGGCATCTACCTGGCGGGCCGACACGGCGCCCGCATCGAGGACATCGTCGTCTGCACCACCGACGGCGTGCAACGGCTCAACACCACCCCCACGGAGCTCATCGCGCTATGACTGTCGACCGGATCCTCCCCACCGACGAGGCCCACGACCTGCTCGACCTCGCCACCGAACTCGCCGACCGGGAGCTCGCCGGACGGGCCGCCGGGTTCGAGGAGCGCGCCGAGTTCCCCCGTGAGGTGCTGCGCACCCTCGGCCGCGCCGGCCTGCTCGGCCTGCCGTACGCCGAGGAGCACGGCGGCGCCGCCCAGCCGTACGAGGTCTACCTCCAGGTGCTGGAGATCCTCGCCAGCCGGTGGCTCGCCGTCGCCGAGGCCGTCAGCGTGCACACCCTGTCCTGCTACCCGCTCGCCCAGTTCGGCACCGACGAGCAGCGCAAGCTGCTGCCCGACATGATCGGCGGGGAGTTGCTGGGGGCGTACTGCCTCTCGGAGCCGCAGGGCGGGTCGGACGCCGCCGCGCTGATCACGAAGGCCGTGCGCGACGGCGACACCTACGTGGTCACCGGCACCAAGGCGTGGATCACCCACGCCCGGGTCGCGGACTTCTACAACATCTTCTGCCGCACCGGCGGGCCCGGCGCGAAGGGCATCTCCTGCCTGCTGGCCGACCGGGGCACGCCCGGCATCGTGCCGCAGGCGGCCGAGCGGACGATGGGCCTGCACGCCTCGCCGGTGGCGCAGATCGCCTTCGACGACGCCCGGGTGCCGGCCGAGCGGCTGATCGGCGGGGAGGGGATGGGCTTCACCATCGCCATGTCCGCCCTGGACTCGGGGCGCCTCGGCATCGCCGCCTGCGCGGTGGGGCTGGCCCAGGCGGCACTGGACTACGCGGTGGGCTACGCCAAGGAGCGGCAGCAGTTCGGCCGGGCGATCATCGACTTCCAGGGGCTGGGCTTCACCCTGGCCGACCTGGCCACCCAGATCTCCGCCGCCCGGGCGCTGATGCTCGCCGCGGCCCGACTGCGCGACGCCGGCCGGCCGTACTCGATCGAGGCGGCGAAGGCGAAGCTGTTCGCCACCGACGTGGCGATGCGGGTCACCACCGACGCGGTGCAGGTGCTCGGCGGCGCCGGCTACGTGACCGACCACCCGGTGGAGCGCTACATGCGCGAGGCCAAGGTGTTGCAGATCGTCGAGGGCACCAACCAGATCCAGCGGCTGGTCATCTCCCGGGCGCTGGCGAAGGGCTGACGGTGGGCGACCGCGCCGGCACGGAGCGTGCGCCGCGTCGTGCCGGCGGAGGGTGCGTCGTCGCAGCCGGGCCGTTTTACCGGTAGGTTGCACGCCGTGGAGGAGATCGACCGTGCCATCGTCGCCGCGCTGACCGCTGACGGTCGGCTGTCGTACACGGACCTGGCGGAGAAGGTGGGCCTGTCGGTGTCCGCCGTGCACCAGCGGGTGCGCCGGCTGGAGCAGCGGGGCGTGATCAAGGGGTACGCCGCCCGGGTCTCCTTCGAGGCCCTGGACCTGCCGCTGACCGCGTTCGTGGCGATCCGGCCGTTCGACCCGTCGCAGCCGGACGACGCGCCGGAGCGGCTGGCCCACCTGCCGGAGATCGATTCGTGCTACTCGGTGGCGGGGGAGGACTTCTACCTGCTGCTGGTGCGGGTGGCCAGCCCGACCGACCTGGAGCGGGTGCTCCAGGAGATCCGGACGGCGGCGAACGTGACCACCCGCACGACGGTGGTGCTGTCGACCCCGTACGAGAACCGGCCGCCGAAGATCAGTGCCGAGCCCCCGGCTCGGGCGCGTTCCCGGGCGGCGGGAGAGCCGGCTGGTTCCACCGCAGGATGACCGGTCGGCCGTGCTCGTGGCCGAGCACGCTGACCGTGGCGGTGTCCAGCCGCAGCAGCCCGCCGGCGGACGGCGGCAGGCCGACCCAGCGGGCGCCGAGCACGCGCAGGCTGTGCGCGTGCCCGACGAGGGCGACGGTGCCGCCGTCGAGCAGGGGGTGGACCCGGGCGAGGACCCGGTCGAGGCGCTCGCCGACCTGGCTGGGGGACTCCCCGCCGGGGCAGCCGTCGGTCCAGAGGTTCCAGCTCGGGTGGTCGTCGTGGATGTCGGCCGTGGTGCGCCCCTCGTAGTCGCCGTAGTGCCACTCGGCCAGGTCGTCGTCGGTCCCGCTGACGTCGAGGCCGGCGAGCTGGGCGGTGTGCAGGGCCCGGACGCGGGGGCTGGTCAGGACGGCGGCGAAGTGCCGACCGGCGAGGAAACGGCCGAGGGCGTGGGCCTGCCGCTCGCCGTCGGGGGTGAGCGGCAGGTCGGTGTACGAGGTGTGCCGGCGGCTGGCGCTCCAGGTGGTCTCGCCGTGCCGGATCAGCAGGATCTCTCCCATTCGCCCAGTCAACCAGACACCCGTCACTCCCGTTCACCTAGTATCCTAGGACGCCCTAGCGGGTGTGAGGCCCGTCGGGCGACGAGAACCGGGTTTCCGGCGAGAGGCGTGGGGGAGGCAGTCAGCGAAGGCCCGCGACTCCCGGGCCGGCGCACGAGCAGAGGAGGCGACATGAGCTTCACCGACAAGGCGAAGAACAAGGTCGAGCAGCTGACCGGCGCGGCCAAGGAGCGCATCGGCGACGTCACGGACAACGAGCGGCTGCGCGGCGAGGGCGCCACGCAGCAGAGCGACGCGCGTGCCCGGCAGGCCGGCGAGCACGCCACGTACGCCGGCCGCGACGTGAAGGACGCCTTCACGAGGTGACCCCGTGGACGGCGGCGGGCCCGGGCTCCTGCCCGGGGCCGCCAGGTGTTCGTGCGGGCCGCCCAAACGCGTCACCCCCGGGGCCGGCGGTCGGCTCCCGGGGGTGACGGGGTAGGGGTGGGTCAGTCGTCCAGTCGGTGGTCGGCCCACCACTTCTGCCCGGTCTCGGGCAGGGTGTCGATCGGGTCGTAGTAGGCGTAGCGCTTGTTGAGCGCCTCGGCGTCGGCGGACTCGATGGAGGTGCGGTAGTTCTTCGTCCAGTAGGAGATGCCGCGCTCGCGGTCGTACTCGGTGAGCATGTGCACCCAGCGCTTGCCGACGAAGGGGACGTCGCAGACGATGCGCGGCGTGGCGTAGCCGGGCAGGTAGCCCATGATGTCGTGCTGGAGCTGCTGGGCGTGCCAGACGGGGACCCGCCAGTGCTCGGCGTTGGGAATCATGTCGCACATGTAGAAGTAGTACGGCAGGATGCCCGCTTCGCCCTGCAGGGCGAAGCAGAGGTCGAGCAGGTCGGGGGCGGTGGCGTTGACGCCGCGCATGAGGACGCCCTGGTTGCGGACGTCGCGCACGCCGACGTCGAGGGCGGTCTGGGCGGCCTTGGCGACCAGCGGGGTCAGCGACTGGGCGTGGTTGACGTGGGTGTGGATGGCGAGGTTGACGCCGCGGCGGGCGGCGGTGCGGGCGACGCGTTCGAGGCCCTCGACGACGTCGGGCTGCAGCCAGTGCTGGGGCAGGCCCATGAGGGCCTTGGTGGCGAGCCGGATGTCGCGGACGGTCTCCAGCTCCAGCAGCCGCATCAGGTACGACTCGAGGTTCTTCCACGGGACGTTGGCCACGTCGCCGCCGGAGACGACGACGTCGCGGACGCCGGGGTGGGCCTTGAGGTAGCTGATGTGGGCGTCGTAGCGGTCGACGGGCTTGAGGGTGAGCTTGAGCTTGTCGACGGCGGGGGTGGAGTTGCCGACGAGGTCCATGCGGGTGCAGTGCCCGCAGTACTGCGGGCAGGTCGAGAGCAGCTCGGCGAGGACCTTGGTCGGGTAGCGGTGGGTGAGGCCCTCGGCGACCCACATGTCGTGTTCGTGCAGCGAGTCGCGGCTGGCGTACGGGTGGGAGGGCCAGTCGGTGCGCCGGTCGGAGGCGACGGGGATCATGTAGCGCCGGATGGGGTCGGCGAGGAACGCCTCGGTGGTCATCGGGGCGAACGGGACCATGGTGTTGAGCATCTGCGGCGGCACCAGCATGGACATGGTGGCCAGGGCCTTCTGGTCGGCCTCGAGGTCGGCGTAGAAGGTGTCGTCGACGAGGTCGCCGAGGACGTTGCGCAGCTGCTTGATGTTCTTGACGCAGTTGACGCGCTGCCACTGGGCGCTCTCCCACTGGTCGCGGGTGATGTGGCGCCAGCCGGGGAAGCGGGTCCAGTCGGGTTCGACGAGGGGCGCGCGGCGGTATTCGTAGGGCTGTCCGGCGGTGGGGACCGCGACCGGCGCGGGGCGGGACGCTGGGATGGTCTCCACCGGTTGTGTCTGGGTCACGGCCCCTCCTCGGGTGGTGCGGTTGTTCAGCGATCCGAAGGCTACTGGAAAATATCCGGCGAAGAAATTAGTCTGCCGGAAGTTTTCCCGCTACGCGAGCCCTGGCCGGGGCTTCGGGCGGCTTGACAGGGGAGGTCGGCGTGACGTCACCGGTGGGTCTGCACCGCGTTGTCGAACCGGCGGGGGTGCTGCCGCAGGCGGCGTGGCGGCTGGACGCGAGCCCGGAGATCGGGGCGAACGAGGTCCGTATCCGGGTGGAGCGGCTGAACCTGGACGCGGCGAGCTTCCGGCAGTTGTGGGAGAAGCACGGCGGCGACGGCGACGCGGTCCGCGCCGAGGTCCTGGAGATCGTGTCGACCCGGGGGAAGATGCAGAACCCGGTGACCGGGTCCGGGGGCATGCTGATCGGCACGGTGGAGGAGGCGGGGCGGCGGTCCCCGCTGGGGCTGAAGCCGGGGGAGCGGGTGGCGACGCTGGTGTCGCTGACGCTGACGCCGCTGACGATCCTCGACGGGCTGGCCCGCTGGGACGGGCGCAGTGAGCAGGTGCCGTGCGACGGGTACGCGATCCTGTTCGCCCGGTCGATCGCGGCGGTGCTGCCGGCGGATCTGGACCCGCAGTTGTCGCTGGCGGTGCTGGACGTGTGCGGCGCGCCGGCGTTGACGGCGCGGGTGGTGTCGCGGCACGTGGCGGACCGGGAGCGCGCGGGTGACCCGTCGCCGGTGCGGGTGGCGGTGATCGGTGGCGCGGGCAAGAGCGGGTCGTTGTCCCTGGCGGCGGCGCGGCGGGCGGGTGCCGCCCGTACGGTCGGGGTGGTGCCGGTGGCGGTGGAGCGGGACGCGCTGACGGCGGCGGGCCTGGCGGACGCGGTGGCGTTGGCCGACGCGCGGGATCCGGTGGCGCTGTCGACGGCGGTGACGACGGCGCTGGGGGCGCCGGCGGACGTGACGGTGGTCTGCGTGGACGTGCCGGGCTGTGAGCACGGGGCGGTGCTGGCGACGGCGGACGGCGGCACGGTGATCTTCTTTTCGATGGCGACGAGTTTCGCGGCGGCGGCGTTGGGCGCGGAGGGCCTGGCGGCGGACGTGACGATGCTGGTCGGCAACGGCTACGTGCCGGGGCACGCGGAGTTGGCGTTGGGGTTGCTGCGCTCGGAGCCGGGGGTCCGGGCGCTGTTCGAGTCGCGGCTGGCGGCAGACTGACTGCCATGACGAACCCCTCGACTCTGTACCGCGGTGGAGTGCTGCACTGTCCGGCCGATCCGACGGCGACGGCCCTGCTGGTGCGTGACGGCAGGATCGCCTGGCTGGGGGCGGACGCGGACGCGCCGCCCGCCGACCGGGTGGTGGACCTGGACGGGGCGTTGGTGACGCCGGCGTTCGTGGACGCGCACGTGCACGCGACGGACACGGGGTTGGCGTTGTCGGGGCTGGACCTGTCGGCGGTGCGGTCGGCGGGGGAGCTGCTGGACGCGGTGGCGGCGTTCGCGGCGGGGTTGGCGTCGGACGCGGTGGTGCTGGGGCACGGCTGGGACGAGTCGGGTTGGCCGGTGGCGCAGTTGCCGGACGCGGCGGCGTTGGACCGGGCGGCCGGGGGCCGGCGGGTGTACCTGTCGCAGGCGTCGATCCATTCGGCGCTGGTGTCGGCGGCGTTGCTGGCGGCGTGTCCGCAGGTGGTGTCGGCGGCGGGCTACGACCCGTCGGGTTGGTTGCGGCGCGACGCGCACCACGTGGTGCGGGCGGCGGCGTTCGGGTCGGTGACGCGGGCGCAGCGGGTGGCGGCGCAGCGGGCGGCGTTGGCGCGCGCGGCGTCGCTGGGTATCGCGGCGGTGCACGAGTGCGGTGGCCCGGAGATCTCCGACGAGGAGGACTTCACCGGTCTGCTGGCGTTGTCGGGTGACGGCGTGGCGGAGGTGTACGGGTACTGGGGTGAGCTGCTGGGGGCGGCGCGGGCCCGGGAGTTGGGTGCGGTCGGGGC
>NZ_JBPQTP010000008.1:0-103528 GCF_051386395.1 Micromonospora sp. URMC 106 | reverse complement strand
GCGGGAGGGGGGTCAGGTCAAGAGGTGGGCGCGGAGGGCGGCTAGCTGGGCGTCGGTGACGCCGGCGTGGCGGAGGTAGCCCTCGATCGAGCCGTGGGCTTCGCGCAACTCGGCGAGGAAGAGCGTCATGGCCTCGGCGGGGCAGGTCAGCGGCGGGAGGCTCTGCCCCGTCTGCCGGCTGGTGGCCTCGTACCAGGTGCGGAACCGCTCGCCGGCCTCGGTGCTCAGCGCGTAGTCGGCGGCGATGTCCTCGTCGGGGACGCCGAGCGCGGCGAGGGTGAGCCCGCAGACGATGCCCGTGCGGTCCTTGCCGACGACGCAGTGCACCACCACGGGGGCGTTGGCCGCGTCGGCGATCAGCCCGACGGCCCTCGCCAGCCCGGCGGTGCCGGTCTCGGCGAGGTCGGCGTACCGGTCGGCGAGGTAGCGGGCCAGGTCGCTGCCCGGCCGGTAGGGGGTCTCGCCCCACTCCGCGTGCTCGGGGTGGACGTGGTGCCAGGTCAGACCGTCGAAGTGGGGGACCCGGCCGTCGCGCTCCACCTCGTGGGGGCGGCGCAGGTCGATGACCGTGCGCACGCCGAGGGCGGCGAACGCCTCCCGGTCGGTGCCGTCGATGCGGTGCAGCGAGTCGGAGCGGTAGAGCCGGCCCCGGCGGACGGTGCGCCCGTCGTGCCCGTGGTGGCCGCCCACGTCGCGGAAGTTGAAGATCGTGGCGAACGGGAAGCTGCGGTTGACCTCGGTGGTGTCCACGCTGACACGGTAACGACCTCCCACGGGACGCGGGAGGCCGTCGCTCGCCGGTGACTACCGGGCGGTGCCGGGCGGGATGGCCGAGTACGTCTCGCCGTAGTAGCCGCCGAGCCGGTCGCGGTAGGTGGGGTCGGTGTCGGCGGTCTCGTCGTACTCCGGAGCGGCCTTGATCTGGTCCTTGCTCCGGTCGACGTGGACCTTGCGCTCGTCGTGGTCGACGTGGTTGACCGTGCCGGCCGGGATCATCACCTTCCGGCCGAAGACCCACGGCCCGGTGTCCACCACCAGGTAGCTGTCGTTGACCTCGTGGCTGGCGCTGTCGATCTTGCCGATGCCGCCGTCGGTGGCCTCGACCTTGTAGCCGACCAGGTCGGCGTCAGCCACCCTCGCGGTGTCCCGGTAGCGCCACGGGTCGAAGGCGCCGGCGGGCGCCCCGCCGGCGAACTCGCCCCGGCCACCGTCGCGCACCGGATCCGGGTTGCCGTGCGTGCTGTGCGGGTCGAGCCTGTCCATGTGACAACTCCTGCCCCGACTGTCGCCAGTCGTCTCGCCGGATCGTGTCCTCGTCCCGGGAGGAGCTACCCGGGCGGTCGCCGGCGGAAACGGCGGTGGGCCGGCGCCGTCGTGCGGCACCGGCCCACCGGGGGCGTACGCGTCAGGCGAGCGCGGCCTGGGCGTCCAGGGTGACCGCGGCGGCGTGCACGACGGCGGCGATGCGCAGCCCCTCGTGCACCTGCTCGCGGCTGAAGCCCGCGGCGCGCAGGGTCTTCTCGTGCGACTCCAGGCAGACCCCGCAGCCGGTGATCGCCGAGACGGCCAGGCACCAGAGCTCGAAGTCGGCCTTCTCCACGCCCGGCCTGGCGATGATCTGCATCCGCAGCCGCGCCGGGATCGACTGGTACTGCTCGTCGCCGATCAGGTGCTTGGCCCGGTAGTAGACGTTGTTCATCGCCATGATCGCCGCGGCGCCCTTGGCCGCCTCGACCGCCTCCGGCCCGAGGTGGGTGGCCGCCTCGTCGGCGATCTCCCGCAGCACCACCGGGTTGCGCGCCGCCACCGCGCAGGCCAGGGCGGTGCCCCACGCCTGCTCCGGCTTCAGCGTCGAGGTGCCGATGGTCGAGCCGAGGTTGAGCTTGATGTCCTTGGCGTACTCCGGCAGAGCCGCCTTGATCGCGTCCAGACCCATGGTCAGGCCCCGGCGCCGGCGAGCAGCTTGGTGGCGTCCAGGGTCTCGCCGCCCTTGTTCCAGTTGCACGGGCAGAGTTCGTCGGTCTGCAGGGCGTCGAGCACCCGCAGCACCTCGGAGACGTTCCGGCCGACCGAACCGGCGGTCACCATGACGAACTGGATCTCGTTGTTCGGGTCGACGATGAAGGTCGCCCGCTGGGCCACGCCGTCCTCGCCGAGCACGCCGCAGGCGGCGGTCAGCTCGCGCTTGATGTCGCTGAGCATCGGGAACGGCAGCTCGCGCAGGTCCGGGTGGTCCTTGCGCCACGCGTAGTGGACGAACTCGTTGTCCACCGACACGCCGAGGACCTGGGCGTCCCGGTCGGCGAACTCGTCGTTCAGCCGGCCGAACTCGGCGATCTCCGTCGGGCAGACGAAGGTGAAGTCCTTCGGCCAGAAGAAGACGACCCGCCACTTGCCCTCGTGGGACTTGTGGTTGATCGTCTCGAACGCCTTGTCGGCGTCCAGCGACACGCAGGCGGTGAGTTCGTACTCGGGGAAGCGGTCACCGACAGTGAGCACAGGTCCTCCTTGACAGCGGCACGAGGGCCGGTAACTGGATCGGTTCCAGATACTTCCGCAGCGTTGTTTCCGCCTGGTGGCGGCCGGGTGACTTGTGAAGTCGATCACCAACGTCCGGTTCCGGCCGCGCCCCGACCGCCGGTGCGGTATCGCGACCCTGCGTGATCGTCCCGCCATGTGGATTTCGCCTCCCAAAACCACGCCCGGATGGCAGAGTGGCGATCGTGAACAGCACCCACCTGATTATTCGGACCTAGCGCGCCGGCCTCCCCTCCGCCGAGCGCGCAGACCTCCCGCATCCGCGGGGGGTCTTTTTGTTGCTCTCGAAAGGATCCCTGATGACCTTCCAGGTGTACGACACGACGCTGCGCGACGGGGCCCAGCGCGAGGGGCTCAGCTATTCGGTGGTCGACAAGCTCGCGGTGGCCCGGCTGCTCGACGAGTTCGGGGTCGGCTTCATCGAGGGCGGCTGGCCGGGCGCGGTGCCGAAGGACACCGAGTTCTTCCGCCGGGCGCGCACCGAGCTGGACCTGAGACACGCGCTGCTGGTCGCGTTCGGGGCCACCCGGCGGGCCGGGGTGCGGGTCGCCGACGACCCGCAGGTCCGCGGCCTGCTGGACGCGCAGACCCCGGCGGTCGCCCTGGTCGCCAAGGCCGACCTGCGGCACGTCGAGCGGGCGCTGCGCACCACCGCCGCGGAGAACCTGGCGATGGTCCACGACACCGTGGCGCACCTGGTGGCCGAGGGGCGCCGGGTCTTCGTCGACGGCGAGCACTTCTTCGACGGCTACCGGCACGACCCGGCGTACACGGCGGCGGTGGTGGAGACGGCGCTCGCCGCCGGCGCCGAGCGGATGGTGCTCTGCGACACCAACGGCGGGATGCTGCCCTCCCAGGTGACCGCCGCCATCGCCGACCTGACCGCGCGGGTGGGGGTCGGCCCGGAGCTGCTCGGCATCCACTGCCAGAACGACACGGCGTGCGCGGTGGCCAACACCGTCGCCGCCGTCGAGGCGGGGGTGCGGCACTTCCAGGGCACCGCGAACGGCTACGGCGAGCGCCCCGGCAACGCCGACATCTTCGCGGTGGTCGCCAATCTCCAACTCAAGCTCGGGCTGCCCGTCCTACCGGAGGGCTGCCTGGGGCAGATGGTGCGGGTCTCCCACGCCATCGCCGAGATCGCCAACATCGCCCCCGACACCCACCAGGCATACGTCGGGGCCGCGGCCTTCGCCCACAAGGCGGGGCTGCACGCGAGCGCGATCAAGGTGGATCCGCTGCTCTACAACCACGTGGACCCACAGGTGGTGGGCAACGACATGCGGATCCTCGTCACCGAGATGGCCGGCCGGGCCAGCGTCGAGCTCAAGAGCCGCGAGCTCGGCCTGGACCTGGCCGGCCATCCGGAGGCGCTGTCCCGCGTGACCCGGCGGGTCAAGGAGCTGGAGGCCGGCGGCTGGTCGTTCGAGGCCGCCGACGCCTCGTTCGAGCTGCTGGTCCGCGCCGAGTTGGACACCGCGCCGGCGAAGCCGTTCGCGCTGGAGTCGTACCGGGTGCTCGTCGAGCACCGGGAGGACGGCGCGGTGGTCTCCGAGGCGACCGTCAAGATCCGCGTACGCGGCGAGCGGGTCATCGCCACCGCCGAGGGGAACGGCCCGGTGAACGCCCTGGACGAGGCGCTGCGCGCCGGGCTGGCCCGGCACTACCCGGAGCTGGGCGACTTCGAGCTGGCGGACTTCAAGGTGCGCATCCTGGAGGGCAGCAGCGGCACCGGGGCGGTGACCCGGGTGCTGCTGGAGACCGCCGACCGCACCGGCCGCGACTGGACGACGGTCGGGGTGCACCCCAACGTGGTCGAGGCGAGCTGGCACGCCCTCGTCGACGCGCTCACCTACGGCCTCGACCGGGCCCGCGTCTGAGGCGGGATCACCCCGCCGGAAGGCGCAGCTCGGCCAGGACGGCGCGGTGGTCGCTGCCCGGCACCCGGTGCACGGCCACCGCCCGCACGGCGATCCGCCGGTCGACCAGCACGTGGTCGATGGTCACCGGCGGGATCGGGTCGCCGTCGTAGGGGCCCCAGGTGCCGGTGAGGCCCGCGCCGACCTCGTCGGCGGCGTCGACGTATCCGGTGGACAGCAGTGCGCGCAGCGGGGCGTGGTCGAGGGTGGCGTTGAAGTCGCCGGCGAGGATCCGCAGCGGCCCGTCCGGAGTCGCGGGCGGCTGCGCCGCCAGGTCGGTGCGCCAATGGCCGACCTGGTCCACCGCGTACGGGGCCGCCGGGTGCGCCGACTCGACGCGGACCGGCGGCGCCCCGGGCACCGTCACCGTGCCGTACGCCTGGTCGAAGCCCCAACCGCCGCGGTTGTGCCGGACGCCGCCCTCGCCGACGGGGAACCGGGCGTAGATCCCGGAGCCGACGGTGCCGGGCCGCGGCTCGAGGTGCCGATGGGGGAGCAGCCGGTCGAGGCCGAGCCGGTCCAGGTCGGCCCGGGCCTCGGGGGTGAACTCCTGCACGGTGAGCACGTCGACCCGGTGCCGCTCGACCAGGTCGACCAGCGCCCGCGCGTCGGCCGCCCCGGCGAGCAGGTTGGCGGTCAGCAGCCGCACTGTCGGCCCGCCGGTCGCGGGCTGCCCGGCGGGCAGGGCCCGGGGCGCGACCACGGCCACCAGCGCCGCCGCGACCACCGCCGCGACCACCGCGGGCCAGCGGCGCCGCAGGGCGAGCGCGAGCACCAGCGGCAGCAGGCTTCCGGCGGCGACGTACGGGGTGAAGGCGAGCAGTTGGACCAGCGGCCCCCGGTCGAGACCGGCCAGCCGCACCACCGTCCAGGCGGCCCCGGGCGCGACAGCCGCCCAGCAGAGCACGGTGCCCGGTAGCCCCGCCCGGCTGTCCGTCGGCCGCTCCGCCTCGGTGATCATGGTGAGAGGGTAACCCGGCGCCGCCGCGCGCCGTGGCCCGTCGCCCTGCCGAACGCATTTCATGAATGACAAAGCATTCGCATTTCACAAATTGTCGACGCCGCCCCGAAGGTGACCGGAAAGCGTGATCGACTATTGACGTCTGGCTTTTTATGGTGCTACGTTCCAGTGGGTTGAGACGTCGAAACTCTGAGTAGTAATCCCTGCTCAGAGCCGGTGAAATTGTTGAGGCGACAACATCTAGGGTGCGGCCTGAAGTGCGGGCTTCCGGCGGTTGTCGCTTATTTCCCGGGCCCGAGAATTGGAAATCAGCCGTTCCGCCGTCGGGCGGGAACGGTCGAATCCGCACGGTCAACAAAAGGGAGACCTGTCATGACCACACTCTTCCGACGCAAGGCGGCGGCGGTGGCCTTCACCGCCCTGGCGCTCGCCCTGGCCGGAGGCGGCATCGCCGTCGCCCAGCCGGCGGCGCAGGCGCCCGCCGAGGTCGCCCAGCCGGCCCGCCAGCCCGGCTCCGGCAGCCAGCCGGCCGTGACGCCCGCCGAGGCCCGCAAGGCCAAGGCGGCACTGGCGCAGGGCCCGTCCGCGCTGGCGACCGCGCCGGGCACCGTCGCCTCCGCCGTCGTCTCCAGCGGCGGCACCCTGCTCCGCGGTTCGCCCGAGGCGATCTCCGCCACCCGGTACGGCCCCGGGCAGTACCAGGTCCTGTTCAACTACAACGTCTCGCTGGAGACGTTCGTGGCGACCATCGGCACCACCGACCCGTACAACGTGCCGCCGGGCGGCGAGATCTCGGTGGCGCCGCGGCTCCAGACGCCGAACGCGGTCTTCGTCCAGACCCGGAACTCGTCCGGCACCCCGGCCGACCGGCCGTTCCACCTGGTCGTCGCCAACTGAACACCCGCTGACGACGCCGGTCCCCACCCCCGGGTGGGGGCCGGCGCCCCCGCGTCCGGTGGGACGTGCCGCGCCGGTCCTGCCGGGCCGCGAGGCTCGTCCCGGTTCGGACCGGTAAGGGCCGTGCCGGCGCTGATAATCCGACGTTTGTCCGACGGCCGCCACGGGAAGCAAGCACCGTGACGGACATCTCGGACACCCTGGCCAGCGTGCCCAGCCCGGCCGATCCCGATGCGAGTTCGGCCGAGCTGGAACAGACCCTCTTCGAGGTCAAACGCGTGATCGTCGGGCAGGATCGGCTCGTCGAGCGCCTGCTCACCGCCCTCGTCGCCGACGGGCACTGCCTCCTGGAAGGCGTGCCCGGGGTGGCCAAGACGCTCGCCGCGCAGACCCTCGCCACCGTGGTCGGCGGCACCTTCTCCCGCATCCAGTTCACCCCCGACCTCGTGCCGTCCGACATCGTCGGCACCCGGATCTACCGCGCCTCGAAGGAGACCTTCGACACCGAGCTGGGCCCGATCATGGCCAACCTGGTGCTCGCCGACGAGATCAACCGGGCCCCCGCCAAGGTGCAGTCCGCGCTGCTGGAGGCGATGGCGGAGCGCCAGGTCTCCATCGGCGGGCGCAGCTACCCCGTGCCCGACCCGTTCCTGGTGCTGGCCACCCAGAACCCGATCGAGTCCGAGGGGGTCTACCAGCTGCCGGAGGCGCAGCGCGACCGGTTCCTGATGAAGGTCGTGGTCGACTACCCGAGCGACGCCGACGAGCTGGCCATCCTCTACCGGATGAGCGCCGACCGGCCCACCGCCCGCCGGGTGCTCGACCCGCAGCGCCTCCGGGACCTGCAGGCCCGGGCCACCCACGTCTTCGTGCACCACGCCCTCGCCGAGTACGTGGTCCGGCTCATCCTCGCCACCCGTGACCCGGGCCGGTTCGGCCTGCCCGAGGTCGGCCGGCTGCTCGCGTACGGGGCGAGCCCCCGGGCCACCCTCGGCCTGGTCGCCGCCGCCCGGGCCCAGGCGCTGCTGCGCGGCCGCGAGTACGTGCTGCCCGAGGACATCCGCGAGCTGGCCGTCGACGTGCTCGCCCACCGGCTGGTGCTCTCCTTCGACGCGGTCGCCGACGGGGTGTCCGCCGAGTCGGTGGTGCGCCGGCTGGTCGAGGCGGTGCCGCCGCCCCGGGTCGTCACCGGTCACCCCGAGCACGCGGCCGACCTGGCGGCGGCATGAGCTGGCGCGGGGCCACCGCGCCGGCGCCCACGCCGGCCGACCCGGGGCTGGCCGACCTCGCCCCGGACCGGCGGCTGCGCCGGCTGGAACTGACCGTCACCCGCCGGCTCGACGGCCTGCTGCACGGCCGGTACCGCGGCCTGCTGCCCGGGCTGGGCAGCGAGCCCGCCGGCAGCCGGGAGTACCGCCCGGGTGAGGACGAGGTGCGCCGGATGGACTGGGCGGTGACCGCCCGGACCACCGTCCCGCACGTGCGCGAGGTCGACGCCGACCGGGAGCTGACCACCTGGCTGCTGGTCGACGCGAGCCCCAGCATGGAGTACGGCACCGCCGAGCTGGACAAGCGGGAACTGGCCGTGGCGGCCGTGGCGGCGGTCGGCTTCCTCACGGCCGGGGTCGGCAACCGGCTCGGCGCGCAGGTGCTCGGGCCGGCCGGGCTGCGCCGCTTTCCGCCCCGCAGCGGGCGCACCCACCTGCTCGGATTGCTCCGGGCCCTGCTGACCGCGCCGCGCGCCGGCGGGTACGACGAGCGGACCCCGCCGCCCGACGGCCCCGACCTGACCGACGGCCTGGCCGCCGTGCACCGGGTGGCGCTGCGGCGCGGCCTGGTGGTGGTGGTCTCGGACTTCCTCGACGGCCTGCCCGACGACCCTCGGCACGCGCCGCCCTGGGAGGGGCCCCTGCGCCGGCTCGCCGTGCGGCACCAGGTGCTCGCCGTGGAGGTCACCGACCCGCGCGAGCTGGAACTGCCGGACGTCGGCCTGATCACCCTGGTCGACCCGGAGACCGGCCGACGGCGGGAGGTCTGGACCGGCGACCCCCGGCTGCGCGAGCGGTACGCGGCCGCCGCCGCCGCCCAACGCGACCAGGTACGCGAGGCGCTGCGCCGCAGCGGGGCCACCCACCTGCCGCTGCGCACCGACCGCGACTGGAGCGCCGACATCGTGCGCCACGTGCACGCCCAGCGGCGGCTCGCCGCGGCCCCGGCCCGCGCGGCCCGGGGAGGTGCGGCGTGATCTGGCAGTCGCCGGTGCGGCTCTGGCTGCTGCTCGGGGTGCTCGCCCTGGCGGTCGGCTACCTGCTCATGCAGCGCCGGCGCAGCCGCTACGCCGTCCGCTTCACCAACCTGCGGCTGCTCGACCGGGTCGCGCCGCAGCGGCCGACGTGGCGGCGGCACCTGCCGGCCGGGCTCTTCCTCGCCATGCTGGCGCTGCTGGTGGTCGGCTTCGCCCGGCCCACGGCGGAGGTGCGGGTGCCCCGGGAACGGGCGACGGTGATGGTGGCCGTCGACGTCTCCACCTCGATGCTCGCCGGCGACGTGGAGCCCGACCGGCTCAGCGCCGCCAAGGACTGCGCCCGGCAGTTCGTCGACGGCCTGCCCGACGAGTTCAACGTCGGGCTGGTCGCCTTCGCCGGCAGCGCGGCGGTGCTGGTGCCCCCGAGCACCGACCGGGAGGCGCTGCACGAGGGGATCGAGCGGCTGGTCGAGGGGGCCACCGGGGTGCAGGGCACCGCCATCGGCGAAGCCATCAGCACCTCGCTCGGCGCGGTCAAGGGCTTCGACAGCCAGGCGGCCAAGGACCCGCCGCCGGCGCGGATCATCCTGCTCTCCGACGGCGCGAACACCTCCGGCATGGACCCGATGGAGGCGGCGGCCGACGCGGTGACCATGAAGGTGCCGGTGCACACCATCTCGTTCGGCACCCCCGGCGGCACCGTCGACCGGGGCGGCCGGCCGATCCAGGTGCCCGTGGACGGGCAGACCCTGCGCGCGGTCGCCGAGGAGACCGGCGGCGGGTTCCACGAGGCCAGCACCAGCGACGAGCTGCGCGCGGTCTACGACGACATCGGCACCTCGGTGGGCTACCGCACGGAACGGCAGGACGTCTCGGCCCGTTTCATCGGCCTGGGACTGGTGTTCGCCCTGGGCTCCGCGGCCGGCTCGATGCGCTGGTTCTCCCGGCTGCCCTGACCCCCACCGCCGAGAAGGACACGTGAGGAGCGTACGCATGGCAGTGCAGACCGGGTTGGGCGAACCACGCGGCCCCTGGTTCATCTCGCCGGAGCTGGAGCCGGACGGGCGGGCCCGGTGGGACGGGCCGGGACCGGACCGCGGTCCGGCCGGGTGGCGCGGGCGCGGGCGGCTGCTGGCCGGGCTGGCGGTGGTGGCCCTGTCCACCGCCTCGGGCGCGGTGGCCGGCGGCGTGGTGGCCAGCCGGGACGGCGAGCCCGGCCCGGCGGCGGCCTCGGCGGCCCCGGTGCCGGCGGAGCTGGTGACCGCGGCCGAGAAGACGGTGCCGGGGGTGGTCTCGGTGCTCGTCGGCGGGGGGCGCGGCGCCTCGGCGACCGGATCCGGCTTCGCCGTCGACGACCAGCAGCACATCATCACCAACGACCACATCCTGGCCAAGGGGCGCAACGGCTCGGTGACCGTGGAACTGCCGGACGGGCGGCGGTTCGCCGCCGAGGTGGTCGGCCGCGAGCCGCGCAGCGACCTCGCGGTGCTCCGGGTGCCGCCGTCGGCCGGCCTGGCGGCGCTGCCGCTGGCCAAGCCGGGGTCGACCCGGGTCGGCGAGCCGGTGCTGGCGGTCGGCTCGCCGCTGGGGCTCGCCGGCACGGTCACCGCCGGCATCGTGAGCGCCCTGGACCGGCAGGTGCGCCTCGGCGACAACCGGCACACCGCGGTGCAGACCGACGCCTCGATCAACCCGGGCAACTCGGGCGGCCCGTTGGTCAACGCGCGCGGCGAGGTGGTGGGGGTGAACACCGCGATCGCCACGATCGACGGCAACGGCTCCATCGGGATCGGCTTCGCCATCCCCATCGAGCAGGTGCAGCAGACCGCCGACACGATCATCGGAAAGGGTGGCTGAGCTGCCCGTACGACCGCCGCGGCGCGGGTGGGAACGTGAAAACTGTCGGATACCCGGCGCGGAATGATCGGACCATGGAAATATTACGCTGAGTATGGATACTGGCGTGGGTGGAGCGTCCTGTAATCGTGGTCCTCCTGCTGGTGGGCCTGATCATCGGAACCGGTGTGGGGTCGGCGTACGCCCGGGCGCGACGCGGGTGGGCCGACTACCAGACCGTCAAGAAGACCGTGCCCGGTGCCCGGCGCACCGCGTGGCTGCTGATCAAGGTGGCCACCACGAAGATCGGGGTGATCGCCCTGCTGCTGGTCGGGGCGGTCGCGTACGCCGCCGTCGGCTCCGACGGCGAGCCGGCGCCGCCCGGCCCGACGACGGACCCGTCCGCGACCCCGAGCATCCGGGCGGGGCGTTAGCCTCGGGGTGTGGACGACGGACTGCGGGTGACCGACCGGTGGGTCGTCCCCGCCGCTGAGCTGCGGGAGCGTTTCTCCCGCTCGTCCGGGCCCGGCGGCCAGGGCGTCAACACCACCGACTCCCGCGTCGAGCTGAGCTACGACCTGGGCGCCTCGCCCGGGGTGCCCGAGTCGCTGCGGGCGCGGGCGCTGCAACGGCTCGCCGGGCGGCTCGTCGACGGCGTGCTGACCGTCACCGCCAGCGAGCACCGGGCGCAGTTGGCCAACCGGGAGGCGGCTCGGGAGCGGATGGCCGCCCTGCTGCGCGAGGCGGCGGCCCCGCCGCCCCCGCCCCGGCGGCCCACCCGGCCCTCGCGCGGCGCCAAGGAGCGCCGGCTGGCCGAGAAGAAGCGCCAGTCGCAGCGCAAGCGCGACCGCCGCGTCGACGGCGACTGACGGGCTCGGACACAGCCCCGGGCGTCACGTCAGCGCGCCAGCCGTCAGCCCGCCGGCCCGTCAGTCGCCCGCCGTCACCGGCCGGGCGTGGCGGGCACCGGCTGCTCCGGTCGGGTCGCGCGCTCCAGCAGTCGGAGCAGGTCGGCGACAGGCTGGACCCCGGAGACCGGCGGCTGGCCGTCGATCACCAGGTTGGGAACACCGGTGACGCCCAGCTCGACTGCCCGACGCCGGTCGGCGCGCACCTCGTCGGCGTAGCCGTCGCCGGCTAGCACAGCGCGTGCCTGGTCGGCGTCGACCCCGGCCGCGCCGCTCAGACGCTGCAGGATTTGAGGGTCCGCCACGTTGAGCCCTTCGGTGTGGTAGGCGTGCAACAGTGACTCCATCATCTCGTCGGCCCGGCCATGGTCGGCGGCCAGCTTGCACAGTCGGTGCGCGTCGAAGGTGTTCACCGGGCGGGCCAGATGCAGGTTCAGCTCCACGCCTGCCGCGGCGCCCATCGACTGGATCCGGGCGACGCGGGCCGGCGCCTGCTCGCCCCACCAGCCGGCCATCGCTTCGGCTGCGGTCGGGCCGGGAACCCGTCCCTCCTCCGGCGCGAGTTCGAAGGCGCGCCAGACCACCTCCACGCTGTCCCGGTCGGCGTGTCTCGCCAATGCGGCCGACAGTCGTCTCTTTCCGATGTAGCACCACGGGCAGAGCACGTCGGCGAATACCTCGAGCTTCATGGATCTCTCCTCAACGATGTGCGGGGCTGTCGGTGGTACGGCCGCCCCGCCCGGCCCGCCCGTTGACGGGCCGAGCCGGTGGTCGGGGTGGTCAGGACTCGAGGCGCTGGGGGCCGGGGCCGACCTCGCGGACGACGGTGTAGGTCGGCGCCCCCGTCATGCGCGGCTCGGCCGTGCCCGACAGCGCCGCCAACGCCCTGCCGATGGCGGCCATCCGGCCGTCGGTGTCGGAGGTCCGTACAAAGTTCTGGTAGTCCGCCTCGCTCGCCCAGTGGACGATGTTGTAGACGCGGGTGCCGTCCGTACTCACGTGGAAGCGGGCTGACCGGTAGCCGGGATAGAAGCGCACCCACCGTTCCTGGATCTCCGCGAAGGCCTCCACGAGCTCGCGCTGGGTGTCGGGTCCGTCGACGGTGTAGTCGATGATCGAATAGAAGCCGGAATCCGCTCTCACGGAGCACTCCCAAGATCGGTTGCGGGGCTTTCCCCGAGGGTCGGCCCATCCTGCGACCTCAACTCAGGTTGAGGTCAACTGTGGATCCTGGACACGTCCACGCCATCCCGCCGCCACGTCGAACGTCCGTGCCAGCCCCGCCGCCGCGGCAGCCCTCGATGTCGCCGGGGACAGCGGGGGCCAGGACGGCTCAGTCGGTCACACCTTCACCGTGCCGGCGGCTCCGCCGCGTCCAGCAGCGTCGCGCACACCTCGATCAGCCGGGCGCGTAGCCGGCCGGCACGTCGCGCGAACTCGCGTTGCCGAGCCACGTACTCCGCCTTGCCCTCCGGAGTCTCGATGGCCACCGCCGGTTGCCCGTACGAGGAGAGGTCGTACGGGGACGCCTGCATGTCGAGCAGCCGAATGTCCCGCGCCAGCTCGAAGCAGTCGAGCGCCAGGTCCCCCGGGACCGCGGGGCCCAGCTTGGTCGCCCACTTGTGGCAGTCCATCGAGGCGTGCAGGCAGCCGGGCTGGTCGAGCTCCACCTGGCTCTCCCTGGTGGGCCGCAGCCGGTTGAGGCCCACCGCGTCGGGCGTGAAGAACCGGAACGCGTCGAAGTGCGTGCAGCGGATCTGGTGCGACTCGACCACCGCGTCGGTGCCCGCCTGCCCGAGGCGCAGGGGGAGCGGGTGTCGATGCTCTCGTTGGCGGTACACCATCGCCCACTCGTGCAGGCCGAAGCAGCCGGTGAAGGCGGGGCGCGACGCGATCGCGGACAACAACCGGTGGACGAAGCGCACCGAGTCACCCCGGTCGGCGAGGAACGCCGCGACGTCGAGACCCACGACCCCGTCCGCGTCCGCGGCGTACCAGCGCCACCGCCCGTGCGGGACGGCGACGTCCGGCCCGGGCTCCAGCCGGACACCCACCCCAGGGTGCCACCGCCGCAGCACGGAGGGCCGGGTCCCGTAGTAGTCGTACAGGAAGTCGTCGATCGCGTGGCGCTCCCGGGTGGTCCGGCGCGCGCGGTGGCCCGCGGTGAGAGCGTCGGCGCGCTGCTCGTGGGCCGCCATGAGAGGAAGCCAGTTCGCCACGGGGATGCTGGTCATCGTTCCCGGCCCCTGTTGCCCGCTCCGAGCCGCCTGACGAATCCCCAGCTCGGGCAGGTCGGGTGCGCAGGCGGCGGTCACGGACCCCAGGGTACGACCGCCGCCCCGCCGCCGGTCAGGGCACGTCCACCCGGACCCCGGCGGAGAACACCCCGCTGCGCAGCTCCAACTGCTCCGGCGGCGCCTGCCCGTCGACCGTGAAGACCAGCGGCAGCACGGCCCGGCTGCCGGCCGCCATCGGCTGGGCGAAGACGTCCCGGCCCTGGTTGGCGGCCCGGGTGGCCTGCTCGTCGGTGGTGACGAAGTTCCCGTCCGGCAGGTACGCCCGTTGCAGCCGGCCGTGCCAGCTCTGCTGCTCCGGGGTGAGGTTGCGCACCCCGACCGTGGCCTGGCACTGCCGCGCGCTGCGGCCCGGCTCGCACGCGATCCGGTAGACGGTGAACTCGAACGCCGACTCGCGCAGCGGCTCGCCGATCGCGCCGTTGGCGCCCCGGCCGATCCACGCGCCGCTGGTCGGCTGGCTGTCGGTGTCGATGGCCGCGACCTCCCGGGTGGCCGTCCAGGCGGCGGTGCCCACCGTGCCGGCCAGTACCGTGGCGGCCACCGGGACGATCAGCCAGACGGACGGGGTGCGGCGGGCCTGCGCCGGCCGGGGCGTGGCCGGCCGCGGGTAGACGGTCCCCCGCCCACCGGGGGAGAGGGCCGCGGCGACCGGCCGACGGCGCCGCCGCCACGTCCAGACGCCGCCGACCGCGAGCACCGCCACCGTGGCCAGGCCGGCCAGCAGCACGGGTGTGTGGCGCCACGCCGGTGTCCCCGCCGTCTCCTGTGCGGCCGCCGGCGCGGCCGCGTTCCAGGTCGCCGTCGCGCAGTCGTACGGCCGGCTGCCGTCGCGGGCGAAGGCGCAGGCCGGCGCGGTCAGCGGCCGGTGCGGGGCGGCGGTGGTCAGCGCCGTGCCGAGGGTGGTGGTGCTCCGGGCGGGGAGCTTGAGCTGCCAGGTCACCTCGGTGGCCGACCCGGCGGCGCGGCTGGCCCGGCCGCCGGCGGTGATGGCGGTCGCCGAGGCGCCGGGCGGCAGCTCCTGCCGCACGGTGGTGTCCACCGGCGAGCTGCCGGCGTTGCGGACCTCGATCCGGTAGCGGGGCGCCGGCGTGCTCTCCGGCGCCACCGCCACCGTGACCGGCGGTTTCGCCACCGGCGGGGCGGCCCGGGTCGGGGTGGGCACCGCCGGCGGCGCCGACGGCATCGCCGGCGCCGGGGTCGGCGCGGCCGCCGCCGGTGGTGGCTGCGCGGCCGCCGCGGGCGGTGCCGCCGTGGGCAGTGCCGGCACGGCGGCGAGAATGCCGAGGCAGTGTACGAACACTGCGAGGGCCCTGTGGTGTCGTGTCGATGCAGGCATACGAACGAACCTCCGGAGCCGACGCTAGGGGCGGGGCGGCGCCGGGCGGGTACGAAGTCGGGAAGTGCGCCCGGGCGGGCGGCCGGTGGCGTAGGGTGCGCGGCTGGCCCGCCCCCGGCGAGCCGGGGAGCCGCCCGCCCACCAGGCGAGGATCCACACGACCACCGGCAGGACCCGGTGAACGTCGGTGGACACCGCACTAGATTGGCCTGGTGCGTATCGCTCGTTTTGCTCATGCCAAGGGAATGTCGTTCGGGGTCGTCGAGGGCGAGCCGGAGGCGGGCCCACAGGGCCTGACCGTCGCCGAGATCGAGGGCCACCCGTTCGGCCAGATCACCTTCAGCGGCGCCCGCTGGGCGCTGTCGGACGTCCGGCTGCTCTCGCCGATCCTGCCCAGCAAGGTCGTCTGCGTCGGTCGCAACTACGCGGAGCACGCCGCCGAACACGGCACCGAGGTGCCGAAGGAGCCGCTGCTCTTCCTCAAGCCGTCCACCTCCGTGATCGGGCCCCGGGACGCGATCCGGCTGCCGATCTTCTCCAAGCAGGTCGAGCACGAGGCCGAGCTGGCGGTGGTCATCGGCGCGCCGGGCGCGCGCCGGGCCGACCGGGCCGCCGCGGAGCGGGCCATCTTCGGCTACACCTGCGCCAACGACGTCACGGCCCGGGACCTCCAGCGCTCCGACGGCCAGTGGACCCGCGCCAAGGGCTTCGACTCGTTCTGCCCGATCGGGCCGTGGATCACCACCGGGCTCGACGTGCGGGACCTGGAGATCCGGTGCGAGGTGGGGCGCAACCCCGAGGAGATGGAGGTCCGCCAGCTCGGCCGGACCCGGGACATGGTCTTCGACGTGCCGGCCCTGGTGTCGTACGTCTCGCACGTCATGACGTTGCTCCCCGGCGACGTGGTGCTCACCGGCACGCCGGCGGGGGTTAGCCCGCTCACGGACGGGGATACGGTCACCGTGCGGATCGAGGGGATCGGGGAGCTGACCAACCCGGTGGTGCCCGTCGCCTGATCCGCGTCGAGGCCCGGTTCACGCAGCTCAGAGGCGTTTCCGGGGGCTCGATTTGGCCTGCCGGCACCGGGAGGGTAAAGTTTGTTCCCGGCGCCGCAAGGGGCCAATGGGGTATGGGGTAATTGGCAGCCCGACTGATTCTGGTTCAGTTAGTCTAGGTTCGAGTCCTGGTACCCCAGCGCAGCCGAGGTTCGGAAGAGCCTCGGGCGCTGGATCTCGCTGGAGTGGATCTCCGGTTCCCGTCAGGGAGTCGGAGGTTCTCTCTGATAGAGTCCAGCGGCGCCGCTCGGCAGAGCGGCGTGGCAAGGAAGTTCTGGCCCCGTCGTCTAGCGGCCCAGGACGCCGCCCTCTCAAGGCGGTAGCGCCGGTTCGAATCCGGTCGGGGCTACAAGCATGGTCGGCCCGTCTCACCCCGGTGAGGCGGGCCGTTTCGCATTCCGGCCGCCGCGTTGCGGCCCGTCATGCCCGGCGCGGCCCGTCATGCCCGGCCAGCCCGCGCCGTTGCCTCCAGAGGCTGCCCGCGCCGGCCGTCGCGCGGCGGACCCGCTGCCGCCGGGCGTCCCGGACGCTGCCCGGCCGACGGCCGCCTGCCGCGGTGTGCCGGGCGACCCGGTGCGGACCCCCGCGGGGGACGCCGCTAGACTACAGCCGCACCGCTCGCGTGGGCGGTGGAAGCAGGGAAAGTCTTGGCCCCGTCGTCTAGCGGCCCAGGACGCCGCCCTCTCAAGGCGGTAGCGCCGGTTCGAATCCGGTCGGGGCTACAAGCATGATCGGCCCGTCTCACCCCGGTGAGGCGGGCCGATCCGCGTTCCAGGCCCCTCGGCGCGTCCCGAATCCCCGGGTCGCCGACCATCGGCTGCCCGGCGCCACCCGGTCCGGGGCGAGGGCCGGTCCGGGGCGAGGGCCGGACCCGGTTACGGTCCGGGACCGATGCCGGGCCGGCGCCACGGGCAGCGTCGCGGCCGGGTCCGGGCTGACACGGGCCGGTGCCACGGGCGGGACCCACCGGTGACACCGGCAGGGTGGGGTCCGGTCAGCACCGCCGCTGCGGGCCGTCCCACGGGCAGGGTGGGGTCCGGCCGGGGCCGGACGCTCCGGGTCGTGCGAAGGGACAGGGGTCAGAGGCCGGAGAGACGCTGGCCGGCCCGGACGACGGCCATGGCGTGGCGCTCGCCGGGGCGACGGCCCAGGCGCTCGATCGGGCCGGAGATGCTGATCGCGGCGATGACCCGGCCCGTGCGGTCGCGGATCGGGGCGGAGACGCTCGCCACACCGGCCTCGCGCTCGGCGACGCTCTGTGCCCAGCCGCGGCGGCGCACCTCGGCCAGGGTGCGGCCGGTGAACTTCGACCGGGGCAGCAGCGGCATCACCGCCTCCGGCGGCTCCCACGCGAGCAGGATCTGGGCCGCCGAGCCGGCCGTCATCGGCAGCACCGAGCCGACCGGCACGGTGTCCCGCAGGCCGCTGGCCCGCTCCGCGGCGGCCACGCAGATCCGCTCGTCGGCGCGGCGCAGGTAGAGCTGCGCACTCTCGCCGGTGGCGTCACGCAGCGCGGCCAGCAGCGGCTCCGCCGCCGTCAGGAGCACGTCCGGCGCGGCGTTGGCGAGCTCACCCAGGCGCGGGCCCGGGCGCCAGCGGCCCTGGGTGTCCCGGACCAGCATCCGGTGGATCTCCAGCGCCTGCGCCAGCCGGTGCGCGGTGGCCCGGGGCAGCTTGGTGCGTTCAACGAGTTCGGCCAGGCTGGCGCCGTCGACACAGGCGGCCAGAATGACCACCGCCTTGTCGAGAACGCCGACACCGCTCATACTGTGTCCCACAAGCCGAAATTTACCTCCCAGAATTTAGGATGTCCAGATGGTGGGAGTCACTACTACCGAGCCGAGGACCCTGGCCGAGAAGGTCTGGGACGCGCACGTCGTACGGTCCGCCGAGGGGGAGCCGGATCTGCTCTTCATCGACCTGCACCTGCTGCACGAGGTGACCAGCCCGCAGGCCTTCGACGGGCTGCGCCTCGCCGGCCGCCGGGTGCGCCGCACCGACCTCACGCTCGCGACAGAGGACCACAACACCCCGACCGGGTACGCCGACCCGTCGTTCCGGGAGCGGCGTGGCGATCTGCTCACCATCGCCGACCCCACCTCGCGTACGCAGATCGAGACGCTGCGCCGCAACTGCGCCGAGTTCGGCGTCCGGCTGCACCCGCTCGGCGACGCCAACCAGGGCATCGTGCACGTCATCGGCCCGCAGCTCGGCGTCACGCAGCCCGGCATGACCATCGTCTGCGGCGACTCGCACACCGCCACCCACGGCGCGTTCGGGGCGCTCGCGTTCGGCATCGGCACGAGTGAGGTCGAGCACGTGCTGGCCACCCAGACGCTGCCGCAGACCCGGCCGAAGACGATGGCGGTGAACGTGACCGGGCAGCTCGCCCCCGGGGTCACCGCCAAGGACCTGGTGCTCGCGTTGATCGCTCAGGTGGGCACCGGCGGCGGGCGCGGACACATCGTCGAGTACCGCGGCGAGGCGATCCGGTCGCTGTCCATGGAGGGGCGGATGACCATCGCCAACATGTCGATCGAGTGGGGCGCCAAGGCCGGCATGATCGCGCCGGACGACACCACCTTCGCGTACCTGAAGGGGCGGCCGAACGCGCCGCAGGGCGCCGACTGGGACGCGGCGGTCGCGTACTGGCGGACCCTGCCCACGGACGAGGGGGCGACCTTCGACGCCGAGGTGACGCTGGACGCCACGGCGGTGACCCCGTTCGTCACCTGGGGCACCAACCCGGGTCAGGGCGCCCCGCTGGGCGCGGTGGTGCCGGATCCGGAGGAGTTCGTCACCGAGGCCGAGCGGACCGCCGCCCGCCGCGCGCTGGAGTACATGGACCTGCGCGCCGGCACCCCGCTGCGGGACCTGGCGGTCGACGTGGTCTTCGTCGGCTCCTGCACCAACGGCCGGCTGGAGGACCTCCGGGCCGCCGCCGACGTGCTGCGCGGGCACCGGGTCGCCGACGGGGTGCGGATGCTGGTCGTGCCCGGCTCCGCCGCCGTCCGCGAGGCGGCCGAGGCGGAAGGGCTGGACAAGGTCTTCACCGACGCCGGGGCGGAGTGGCGCTTCGCCGGCTGCTCGATGTGCCTGGGCATGAACCCGGACACGCTCTCCCCGGGCCAGCGCTCCGCGTCCACCTCCAACCGCAACTTCGAGGGCCGCCAGGGCCGGGGCGGACGCACCCACCTGGTCTCCCCGCCGGTCGCCGCCGCCACCGCCGTGGCGGGCCGGCTGGCCGCTCCCGCCGACCTGTAGAAGGGCACACCGCAGATGGAGAGGTTCACCACCCACACCGGCACGGCCGTGCCGCTGCGCCGTTCCAACGTGGACACCGACCAGATCATCCCCGCCGTGTACCTCAAGCGGGTGACCCGGACCGGTTTCGCGGACGGCTTGTTCAGCGCGTGGCGCGAGGACCCCGAATTCGTGCTCAACGACGCGGCGTATTCCGGTGCGTCGATTCTCGTGGCCGGTCCGGAGTTCGGCACCGGCTCCTCGCGGGAGCACGCCGTCTGGGCGCTGCGCGACTGGGGCTTCCGCGCCGTGATCTCCCCCCGCTTCGGCGACATCTTCCGGGGCAACGCGCTCAAGGAGGGGTTGCTGCCGGTCGAGTTGGAATTGAAAGCGGTCGAGGAGATCTGGGATCTGGTCGAGGCCGACCCGACCACGCCGGTCACCGTCGACCTGACCGCCCGACAGGTCCGGGTCGGCGAGGCCACCTGGTCGTTCCCGCTGGACGACTTCAGCCGCTGGCGGCTGATGGAGGGCTTGGACGACATTGGACTCACCCTCCGGCACGAGGCCGAGATCAGCGCCTTCGAGGCCACCCGGCCGCCGTTCCTGCCCACGGTCGCATAGCCGTACGCCCGATCGCGCAGCGGATTCCGCCCCCACCGGTCTCACCGGTGGGGGCGAATCCGTTACGACACAAGGGCTTTTTTCCACCGAATGTTTGTGTCCCGGCAGCACAGGGCATACCGTGCGCGCAGAATGGCTCGCGTCGAGTCAGTTGCACAATCGGGAGGAAGTCGTGAACAAGGCCGAGCTCATCGAGGCGCTCGCCGTTCGCCTGGGGGACCGGAAGACGGCGACGGCCGCGCTCGACGCGGTCCTCGCTGAGGTCCAGGCGGCGGTCACCAAGGGCGAGAAGGTGGCGATCACCGGATTCGGAGCGTTCGAAAAGCGCGTCCGGGGCGCCCGAACAGCGCGCAACCCGCGGACCGGCGAGGCGGTGAAGGTCAAGAAGACATCCGTCCCGACCTTCCGGCCGGGTGCCGGATTCAAGGAGATGGTGGCCAGCGGCAAGGTGCCGAAGGCCACGGCGGCGGCGAAGAAGACCGCCACGGCCGCCGCCAAGACCACCGGGGCCAAGGCGACCGGCGCCAAGGCCACGGGCGCCAAGGCGACCGGCGCCAAGGCCACGGGCGCGAAGGCGACCGGCGCCAAGGCCACCACGGCCGCGGCGAAGAAGACCACCGCGGCGAAGACGACCACGGCGGCGAAGGCGACCAAGACCACCGCGGCGAAGAAGACCGCGACCACCAAGGCCGCCCCGGCGAAGAAGAGCGCCGCGGCGACGAAGGCCACCGCGGCGAAGAAGACCACCGCGGCGGCGAGCAAGAGCGCCGCGGCCAAGAAGGCCCCGGCCAAGAAGGCCCCGGCCAAGAAGGCCCCGGCCAAGAAGGCCGCGGCCAAGCGCTGAATCGCAGCGGTACGAGGGCGTCCACCGGCACGGTGGGCGCCCTCGTCGCGTCCCCCCGCTCGTCGGGCGGGCGTTGACCGGGGCGGTGCGCCGCACGCAGAATCGCCGCACCCCTTCCGGTCGGCGAAAGGCAGCCCCCGTGCGCTACCGCCACCTCACCACCCTCACCCTCGCGCTGGGCGTCGTGCTCCTGGTCGACGTGCTGCGCGTCTTCCTGCCGGCCGTCATCACCATCTTCGGGCAGGCCGCCTCGACCCCGGCCGAGCTGCTGGGGGCGTTCGCGCTCGGTTGGTTCGTGCTCGCCCTGGCCGCGCCCGCGCTGGTCCGCCGGGTCGGCGCCCGCCCGGTCACGCTCGCCGCCGCCGTGCTGCTGGTCGCCGCCCGGCTCGCCGTCGTCGGCCAGCCGGGCGGGCGGCCCCAGCTCTGGATCGCCGCGGCCGGGCTGCTCGCCGGGCTGGTCTGGCTCGCCGGTGTCGCCGCCGCCACCGACCGGCCGGTGCCCGGCCTGGCGTCCGGGCTGGCGCTCGGCGCGGTCCTGCACACCGCGCTGGACACGTACCACCCGCCGTTGCTCGGGAGCCGGGCGTCGTGGCTCGCCGCCGGCCTGGTCGGCGCGCTCTTCCTGGCGGGGCAGGCGCGGCCGGCGCCGCCGGCCGGACCGGGCGGCGTGCGGAGCTGGCTGCTGGCCGGCCCGGCGCTGCTGCTCGCCGGCATGGTGGCGCTCTCCCCGGCGGTCGCCCGCACGGCGACGTCCTACCAGTTCGGCCTGCTGCGGTCGCACCCCGGCGACGACGTGGGGGTCGCCACGGTGCCGCTCTTCGGTCCCGCCCCGGTCGCCGTGGCCGTCGGCGGCTTCCTGCTCGCCGCGCTGGCGTCACCGCGCCGCGGGGCGTGGCGGTGGCTCGCCCCGGCGGCCCTGGTGGCCGGGGCCGTCCTCTTCGCCCTCGAACGCGGGGAGCTGCTGCTGCCGGCCGTCCTGCTCACCGCGGTGGGGCTCGGCGGCTGCCTGGCGTCGGCCGGCGCCGCCGACGGACGCGATACGTCGGGCGTCCGGCCCGCCGCCGACCCGGCCGGAGCGGTCGACGGCGACGCCGGATCCGGCGGGACGGCCGACGACGACGCCACCGATCCGGTCCGGGAGGCCGGGCGGCGGGCGTACGCGGTGGTCGCCGGGATGCTCGTCTTCGCCGTCGCGGCGGTGCTCTACTACGCCGCGTACGACCTGGGCCACCCCAACGCCGGGGTGCCCGTGGCCGTGGCCGTGCTCGTCGCCGCGACCGCGCTGGCCGCCCGGCCCGGGTCGGGGCCGGTGGCGCGGTCGCTGCCGCCGGTGCTCACCGCCGCCTCCGCCGCCGTGCTGACCCTGCTCGCCGCGATCGTCAGCGACGAGCTGCTGACCGCCACCAACCGCGACGGGCCGCCTGACACGGTGCGGGTGGCGGCGTACAACGTCCGGATGGGATTCGGGATGGACGGCCGCTTCGATCCGGACGCGCTGGCGCGGGCGGTCGCCGGGGCCGACGTCGTGGCGCTCGGCGAGGTGGACCGGGGTTGGCTGCTCAACGGCGGTCACGACACGCTCGACCTGCTGGCGGAGCGGCTGGACATGCCCTACGTCTTCGCGCCCGCCGCCGACGCGCTCTGGGGCGACGCCGTGCTGAGCCGCTGGCCCCTGGACGAGGCCCGGACCCGGCGGCTGCCGGCGGTCGGCGCGCCCACCGGCGCGCAGGCCCTCGGGGTCACGGTCGACTTCAGCACGGGTGTCCGCCTCGCGGTGGTCGCCACCCACCTGCAACCGCCGCCCGGCGAGGAACCCGTGGTCCAGGCCCGCGCGGTCGCCGGGTTCGCCCTCCGGTACGCGGCCGGTCGCCCGCTGGTGGTCGCCGGCGACCTGAACACCGAGCCGGACGACCCGGCGTTCGCCGAGTTCACCCGCGCCGGGCTGGTCGACGCGCTGGCCCCGGCCCGCCCGCTGCCGACCAGCCCGGCGGACGACCCGCGCCAGCAGATCGACCACGTGTTCGTCTCGCCCGGCCTGGCCGCCCGGGACGCGGCGGCGCCGCGCGGCACGGCCAGCGACCACCTCCCGGTCGCGGTGACCCTGACCCTGCCGTCGACCTGACCGTCGGGCCCTCCCGCGACCGACGGGAGCGGCGCGAGCCGCCCCGCCGCCCGGGCGGAAGCCGCGGGTCAGAGGCGGTCGGCGGCGAGCATGCGGTCCCCGGCGAAGGCGAGCAGCCAGCCGCCGCCCTTCGGGGTGGTGAAGTCGTCGGTCCGCCCGGTCAGCCGCTCCAGGGCGCCCGGGATCACCTTGCCCTGGCTGCACACCCCCACCTGCCCGCCCGAGGTCGCCAGTGCGCTCAGGCGGGCGGCGGCGGCCAGCGCGCACTCGTCGGGCTGCTGACCCGGCCTCGGCTCGTCCAGGTCGCCGTCGACCTCGATCGGCAGGTCGAGCAGCGCCGCCGCCGGGTCGAGGGTCTGCACGCACCGGCGGGCAGAGGCCGACAGCAGCCGTGCCGGGCGGACCAGCGCGACCAGCGGGGCCAGCGCGTGGGCCTGCGCCCAGCCCCGGGCGTCGAGCGGCCGGCCGGTGTCCGGGCCGGACCAGGTGGCCCGCTTGCCGGCGTGCGCGTGCCGGACCAGCGCGATCGTCCCGGTGACCGCAGGCAGGGCGGCGAACGCGGCCAGCACCTCGGCGTCGTGTGGGTAGCTGACCAACCGGATGGCCTCGTCCACGCCGAGCCAGCGCACCTCGTCGACCTCCGTGTCCGGCTGGAAGCCGCCGTCGGCCACCGCCCGCATCGACCAGTAGTCGACCACCTTCGGCCGGCCCTCGCTGCGGTAGCGCACGGTGGGCAGCCGCACCTGCGGCACCGCCCGGACGTCGGACTCCTCGGCCACCTCGCGTACGGCGGCGAGCAGGGGGTGCTCGCCCGGCTCCAGCTTGCCCTTCGGCAGCGACCAGTCGCCGTAGCGGGGCCGGTGCACCAGGCAGACCAGCATCCCGGCCCGCCGCGCGCCCGGCGCGGCCTGGTCGGGCTCGTCGGCGGGGCGCCACACGACGCCGCCCGCCGCGCGGATCGATGGCGCCCCGTCGGGGACGTCGGCCGCCCAGGTCCGACCCGGGCCGGCCGCGTCCCGCTCATCCAGCATCTCGTCAGCCTATGCGCGTGCCGGTCAGCTCGCGGTGCCACCGACCCGACGCAGCAGCAGTTCCTGCAGGTGGACCAGCGGCTCCTCCGCCGTGCCGGTACGCCGGCTCCAGGTGCCGTCGGCCGCCAACTCGAACGCCTCCACGTCCGGGCCCATCGCCGCGGCCATGACGTGGTCCAGCTCGGCCCGGGCGACCGGATCGCTCACCCGCACCAGCGCCTCGACGCGGCGGTCCAGGTTGCGGTGCATCAGGTCGGCCGAGCCCATCCAGAACTCGGCGTCGCCGTTGTTGCCGAACCGGAAGATCCGGGAGTGCTCCAGGAACCGGCCCAGGATGGAGCGGACCCGGATGTTCTCCGACAGGCCCGGCACCCCCGGCCGCAGTGTGCACATGCCCCGGATCAGCAGGTCGACGTGCACACCGGCCCGGGAGGCCCGGTAGAGGGCGTCGGTGATCTCCTCGTCGACCAGCGAGTTCACCTTGATCTGCACGAGCCCCGGCATGCCGAGCCGCACGTGCGCGATCTCCCGCTCGATCCGCTCGATCAGCCCGCTGCGGATGCCCTGCGGCGCCACCAGCAGCCGCCGGTACGCCGTCTGCCGGCTGTAGCCGGTGAGCACGTTGAACAGGTCGGTCAGGTCGGCGCCGATCTCCGGGTCGGCGGTGAGCATGCCGAAGTCCTCGTAGAGCCGGGCGGTCTTCGGGTGGTAGTTGCCGGTGCCGATGTGGCAGTAGCGGCGGATCTGGTTGCCCTCCTGGCGTACGACCAGGGCGGTCTTGCAGTGCGTCTTCAGGCCCACGAGGCCGTAGACGACGTGGCAGCCTGCCCGCTCCAGGGTGCGCGCCCAACCGATGTTGGCCACCTCGTCGAAGCGCGCCTTCAGCTCGACCAGCACCACCACCTGCTTGCCGGCGGCCGCCGCGTCGACCAGCGCGTCGACGATCGGCGAGTCGCCGCTGGTGCGGTAGAGGGTCTGCTTGATGGCCAGCACGTCGGGGTCGGCGGCGGCCTGCTCGATGAAGCGCTGCACGCTGGTGGCGAACGAGTGGTACGGGTGGTGCACCAGGATGGCGCCGTCGCGCAGGGTGGCGAAGACGCTGCGGGGCACCTCGCCCTCGGTGAGCCGGGGGTGGGTGGCCGGCACGAACGGCGGGTCCTTCAGGTCGGGCCGGTCCGCCTCGTTGTAGAGCTGCCAGAGCGCCGACAGGTCCAGCAGGCCGGGCACCCGCAGCACCTCCTGGTCGTGCATGTCCAGCTCGCGCACGAGCAGCTCCAGCATGTGGTCGGAGATCGAGGCGTCCACCTCCAGCCGGACGGGCGGGCCGAACCGGCGCCGGGCCAGCTCCCGTTCCAGGGCCTGGAGCAGGTCCTCGTCGCGGTCCTCGTCGACCTCCACCTCGGCGTTGCGGGTGACCCGGAACAGGTGGCACTCCACCACCTGCATGCCGGAGAAGAGCTGCCCCAGGTGCACCGAGATCAGGTCCTCCACCGGCAGCATCCGCACGCCCGGCTGGTCCCGGTGCACGCGGACGAAGCGGGGCACGTTGTTCGGCACCTTCACCCGGGCGAAGAGCTCGGAGCCGCCGTCCGGGTCGCGGACCGCCACGGCCAGGTTGAGCGACCGCCCCGAGATGTACGGGAAGGGGTGCGCCGGGTCGACCGCCAGCGGGGTCAGCACCGGGAAGATCTGCTCCCGGAAGTACGCGCGCAGCCGCTCCCGCTCCGGGCCGTCCAGGTCCGCCCAGCGCAGGATCCGGATGTCCTCGGCGGCCAGCTTCGGCAGCACGTCGTCGGTGAAGCAGGCCGACTGCCGGGCGACCAGCGCGGCGGCCTTCTCGGCGACCAGCTCCAGCTGGGTGCGCAGCGGCATCCGGTCGCCGCCGCGCACCGGCAGGCCGGCCTGGAGCCGCCGCTTCAACCCGGCCACCCGCACCATGTAGAACTCGTCGAGGTTGCTGGCGAAGATGGCGAGGAACTTGGCCCGTTCCAGCAGCGGCGTGCGCGGGTCCTCGGCCAGCGCCAGCACCCGGGCGTTGAAGTCGAGCCAGGAGAGCTCCCGGTTGAGGAAGCGGTCCTCGGGCAGCGGCGCCGCGGTGGGCGGCTCGTCGTCGGGCCCGGACGCCGACGGCACCGCGGTGGGCGGCTCGTCGTCGGGCCCGGACGCCGACGGCGCGGCGGGGGACGGCCCGGTGACCGGGTCGAGCACCTCCTCGAGGCCGGCGGAGGCGGCCGCCGCGTCGGGGCCGTCGTCGTCCGTCCGGGCGTTCTCGGCCGGACCCTCCGGTCGGAAGCGGCCGTCGGCGCCCCGGGGACGGGTGCCGTTGCGGGGCGCGGTGGGATCGGCGACGCGGGGCGGTCGGTTGGCGGGCTCGCGAGGGGTGCTCACCCGCTCATAATCACCCGATCCGGGTTAACGCAAAATGAACTTCGACCAGTCGTTCAGGCCATCGTCGGCAACGTCACCCGGACGACCTCGCCGGCCGCGTCGGTGTCGACGCGCACCCGCTGGCCGAGGCGGAGCAGCCGCAGGCCGGAGGCGTCGAACGCCCGGGCCGGGAAGGCCAGCTCGGTGCCGTCGTCGAGGAGCAGCATCCCGCTGCGGGTCGCCGCGTCGTAGGTGGCCACCGTCCCCTGCATGCCCCGCACGCTACACCGCCCGCGCCCCCGCAAGAGCGCGCACACCGCCGCCACAACCGCGGCCCGCCGGCCATGTCCGCGGCGGACCGGCCACGCCTGCGGCGGGCGGGCCGCGTGGCGGGCGGGCCACGCCCACGGCGGACCAGCCGCGCGTCAGGCGGGGCAGCCGGCGGCGGCGAGCGCCGCGGTGTGCGGCCCCAGCCCGAGCCGGGCCGCCGCGGCCAGGTCGTCGGCGGTGTCCACGTCGCGGCGCAGGCTCGGCCACTCCCCGGCCAGGGCGAGCGCACCGCTCGCGGCGTGCGCGGCGGCCGAGCCGACCCCGAACCGGGGATCCAGGGCCACGCCCGGCGGCGCGGCCAGCAGCACGGTGCCGTCGCCGGGCGCGTCCGCGACATACCGGCGTACGCCCGGAGGGTCGGCCTGGGCCGCCCGCAGCGCCGCCGCCAGCTCGGCCGGGCGCAGCGCGGGCAGGTCGGCGGTGAGCCCGGCCACCCAGCCGCCGCCGGCGGCCGACGCGCCGTGCCGGAAGGCGGCGTTCAGCCCGGCGTCCGGGGCGTCCGGCAGGGCCGTCGCGCCCGCCCGCCGGGCCGTCGCCGCCACCCGAGGGTCGTCGGTGACCACCAGCACCCGGGTCACCGCCGGGCAGGCCCGCACCGCGGCGACCGTGTCGGCCGCCAGGGCCAGCGCCAGCTCCTCGTGCGGTACGGCCAGCAGGGCGCCCCGCAACCGGCTCTTCGCGGCGGCGAGAGGCTTCACCGGCACCACGACGGTCCACCCCGACTCACTCACACCCGCCATCCTGCCAGCGCACGGCGGTACCCTCTCTGGCCGGACCCTGGTCGAGCAGGCATGATTTCCGCTGCGGGCGTCACCGGGTGCGGATCCGGTGCGGGCGGGGCGGCACGAGGAGGCGCAGTGACACGGCGGAGGCTGGGATTCTGGCAATGGTTCGCCGTGGTGCTGGTCAAGCCGGTGATGCTCGTCTGGACCCGACGCACCTGGCGGGGCATGGAGCACCTCCGCCGCGACGGCGGCGTGATCATCGTGCCGAACCACATCTCGCACGCCGACCCGCTGGTCGCGGCGCACTTCGTCTACGACTCGGGCCGCTGGCCGCAGTTCCTGGGCAAGGCGAGCGTGTTCCGGGTTCCGCTGGTCGGCTGGATCCTGCACCGATGCCGCCAGATCCCCGTCGAGCGGGGCACCGTCGACGCGGTGCGGTCGCTCGACGCCCTGGTCGCCGCGCTGGCCGAGGGCGGCGCGGTGGTGATCTACCCGGAGGGCACCATCACCCGCGAGCCGGAGCTGTGGCCGATGAAGGGCAAGACCGGCGCGGCCCGGCTCGCGCTCGCCACCGGCGCGCCGGTGGTCCCGGTCGCCATGTGGGGGCCGGAGCGGATCTTCGACCCGCGTCGGTCCCGGCTGAACCCGCGCCCCCGGATCCCGGTGACCGTGGTGGCCGGTCCGCCGGTCGACCTCAGCCGGTGGGCCGGGGCCACCCCGACCAAGGCCGTCCTCGAGGAGATGACCGACACCATCATGCTGCGGCTGCGTGACCTGCTCGCCGAGATCCGGGGCGGCACCGCGCCGCCCCTGTGGGAACGACCGGCCCGCCCGGCAGACCGGCGCCGGCCGGAGGCGGCGGCGTGAGCGGGCACGTCGCGGTGCTGGGGGCCGGCTCGTGGGGGACGGCGTTCGCCAAGATCCTCGCCGACGCCGGCCGGGACGTCACCATCTGGGCGCGCCGGCAGCCGGTCGCCGACACGATCCGTGCCGAGCGGCGCAACCCGGAGTACCTGCCGGACGTGCTGCTCCCGTCCCGGGTCACGGCGACCGGGGACGCCGCCGAGGCGATCACCGGGGCCGAGCTGGTGGTGCTGGCCGTGCCGTCGCAGACGCTGCGCGGCAACCTGGCCGAGTGGACCGGGCACCTGCACCCGGACGCCACCCTCGTCTCCCTGATGAAGGGGATCGAGCTCGGCACCACCAAGCGGATGAGCGAGGTGATCGTGGAGACCGCCGGGGTGGCGGCGGACCGGGTGGTGGTGGTCTCCGGCCCCAACCTGGCCCCCGAGATCGCCGCCGAGCAGCCGGCCGCCACGGTGGTCGCCTGCACCGACTCCGCCCGGGCCACGCTGGTGCAGCGTTCGATCACCACGCCCTACTTCCGGCCGTACACGAACGACGACGTGATCGGCTGCGAGCTGGGCGGCGCGGTGAAGAACGTGATCGCCCTGGCGTACGGCATCGCCGTCGCGATGGGCTTCGGTGACAACACCCGCGCCATGCTGGTCACCCGGGGGCTGGCCGAGACCGCCCGCCTGGGGGTGGCCCTCGGCGCGGATCCGCTCACCTTCGCCGGCCTGGCCGGGATGGGGGATCTGGTCGCCTCCTGCTCCTCGCCGATGGCCCGCAACCGCACCTTCGGCGAGCACCTGGGGCGGGGCGCGACCCTGGAGGAGGCCCGCGTCGCCACCCGACAGACCGCCGAGGGGGTCAAGAGCGCGCTCGCCATCCGCGACCTGGCCCGGGCGCACGCGGTGGAGATGCCGATCACCGAGCAGGTCGAGCTGGTCTGCCACGAGGGCGTCGACCCGCGGCTCGCCGTCGACGCCCTGATGAGCCGGACGACGAAGCCGGAGTGAGTGACATGACCGAGCCCCACGCGTACCAGGCAGACGGCGCCGCCGCCGGCCGACGGGAGGGGCCCGCCGACGGCACCCGCTGCGTCCGCGCCGGGCTGCCCGAGCCGGCCCCCGGCCAGCCGTTCCTGCCCGGGCCGGTCTTCGCCGCGCCGTACCACCTCGACCCGTGGGCGGGACCGGCGGCGGCGCCGGACGGCTACGGCCGGCCGGACAACCCCACCCGGCGGCTGCTGGAGGCGGCGATCGGGGAGCTGGAGGGGGGCGACTGCCGGGTCTTCGCCAGCGGGCAGGCCGCGATCACCGGGCTGCTGCTGACGGTGCTGCGGCCGGGGGACACCGTGGTGCTCCCGTCGGACGGCTACTTCTCCGTCCGGGCGTTCGCCACCGACACCCTGGAGGGCATCGGGGTCCGGGTGCTCTTCGCCCCCACCGCCGGCCCCTATCCGGCCTTCGACGGCGTACGCCTGGTGCTGCTGGAGACCCCGGCCAACCCGGGCCTGGACGTCGCCGACGTGCCCGCGCTGGCCGCCCGCGCGCACGCCGCCGGTGCCCTGGTCGCGGTGGACAACACCACGGCCACGCCGCTCGGGCAGCGCCCGCTGGACCTCGGGGCCGACCTCGCGGTGGCCTCCGGCACGAAGGCGCTGACCGGGCACTCCGACCTGCTGCTCGGCTACGTCGCCACCCGCTCGGCCGAGCTGCTGGCGGCGGTGACCGGCTGGCGGAACGTCACCGGGGCGGTGCCCGGCGCCTTCGACGCCTGGCTCGCGCACCGGTCGCTGGCCACCCTGGACCTGCGGCTGGCCCGGCAGACCGCGAACGCCGAGGCGCTGGCCGGGCTGCTCGCCGGGCGCGCCGACGTGACCGGGCTGCGCTGGCCGGGGCTGCCCGGCGACCCGGCCCACCCGGTGGCGTCGGTCCAGATGCGACGGATGCCGGGGGTGCTCTCCTTCGATCTCGGCGACGCCGAGCGGGTGGCGCGGTTCCTCGACGCGGCCCGGCTCGTGGGCGCGGCCACCTCCTTCGGCGGCCTGCACACCACCGCCGACCGGCGGGCCCAGTGGGGCGACGACACCCCGCCCGGCTTCGTCCGGCTCTCCTGCGGGGTGGAGGACGCCGTCGACCTGGTCGCCGACGTGGCCGCCGCGCTCGACGCCAGCCGCTGAACACGCCGGCCGCCCGATCGCGGGCCGGCTGCCCGATCGCGGGCCGGCTGCCCGATCGCGGGCCGGCTGCCCGATCGCGGGCCGGCCGCCGAACACGACGGCCGGTGACCGCTCGACGGCCGGTGGGCACGACGGCCGGTGGGGCACGCCGGCCGGTGGCCGCTGGGCTATGGTGTCCGTGGTCCGGAGCCGGGCCGTCCGTGGCCCCCGCCGGGCCCCGACCCGAGGAGGTGAGTCCGATCCACCCGACAGGCAGGACCGACGCTCCCCTCCGACGGCACGCCGGCTGATTCCCGGCGGCCCGGGAGCGTCGACGAGCGTTCCCGGAGGTTCACCGTGACTGTTACCTTCCATCCCGACCGACCCGCCCTCGTGCACCGGCTGCGCGCCGCCGGCTGTGTCTACGCCGAGGACGAGGCGGACCTGCTGATCGCCGCCGCCGACTCGCCGCAGGCGCTGGCCGACCTGGCCGCCCGCCGGATCGCCGGGCTGCCGCTGGAGCACCTGCTCGGCTGGGCCGAGTTCTGCGGCGAGCGGATCGCCGTCGAACCCGGCGTGTTCGTGCCCCGCGCCCGTACGGCCCTGCTGGTCGACGCCGCCGCCGCGGTGACCGGTCCGGCGGCGGCCGTGGTGGACCTCTGCTGCGGTTCCGGCGCGACCACCGTGGCACTGGCCCGCCGGCTCGCCCCGCGCTGGCTGGCCGCCGCCGACGTCGACCCCGCCGCCGTGGCCTGCGCCCGGCGTAACCTGGCCCCGCTGGGCGTACCGGTCTTCCACGGCGACCTGTACGCGCCGTTGCCGGCGCGCTGGCGGGGGAGGCTGGACCTGGTGGTGGCCAACGCGCCGTACGTGCCGACGGCGGCGGTGGCGCTGATGCCGCCGGAGGCCCGGTTGCACGAGGCGCCGGTGGCCCTCGACGGCGGGCCGGACGGGCTGGCGGTGCTGCGCCGGGTCGCCGCGGGCGCGGCGCGCTGGCTGGCCCCGAGCGGGCACCTGGTGGTGGAGACGAGCGAGGCGCAGACGGACGCGCTCTGCGCCGCCCTGGCCGCCGCCGGCCTGCGCCCCACGGTGACCCGCGACGACGACCGGGACGCCACCGCCGTCACCGCCCGCCGCCCCGCCTGAGCCCCCGCTCCCGCGTCGCCGGTCGGGCTCCCGCGTCGTGACCCGCGCGTCGACGGCCCCACCGGCTCCCATCGGCGGGACCGTCGACGGCGCGGGGGCGCCGGCGTCGCGTGCGGGCAGCGGCGCGCCGGCGCCGTGGGTGGGTCAGCGGCGGGGCGGTGCCCCGGCGAAGGCGGCCCAGGCGGCGGGCGGGAAGAGCAGCGCCGGGCCGGACGGGTCCTTCGAGTCGCGGACGGCGACCGTTCCCGGGAGCACCGCCATCTCCACGCACGCCCCCTCGTCGCCGCTGTGGCTGCTCTTGCGCCACCGGGCCACGGCGAGCGTCGCGCTGGTCGTCGGTGTCATGTCCTACCGTCCCTTCAGGAGTTGGAGGAGCTGGTCGCGGCTGGCCGCCGGGCTGAGCGCGACGGTCCGCAGGTGCTCCATGATCTTGGTGCAGGTTCGCAGGTCACCCGGTCGGTCCAGGACCATCTGCCCGGCCACGGTCTCCACCGAGGCGATGATCGGGTCCTCCGGGTCGGCGAACTCCAGGATGTGCAGCGAGCCCCGGGTGCCCCGGTGGTAGCCGGCGGCGAGGGGGATCACCTGCACCGTGATGTTCGGCAGCTCGCCCATCTTCAACAGGTGGTGCAGCTGACTCTCCATCACCGGGCGGCCGCCGACCGGGCGCAGCAGCGCGCCCTCGTCGATGATGGCGTCCAGGATCGGCGGGTTGTCGGCGGTGAGCCGCTGCTGCCGGTCGAGCCGGACCTGGACCCGCTGCTCCACCTCGTCGTCGCCGAGGGTGTGCGGGCCGCCGCGCATGACGCCCCGGATGTAGTCGGCGGTCTGCAGCAGCCCCGGCACCACCGACGGCTCGAAGTTGGCGATCCCGGTCGCCTCGGCCTCGAGCGCGATGAAGTCGATGGTGCGCCGGTCCAGCAGGTACGAGTACGACACCCACCAGCCGGGCTTGCGCGCGTCCTTGGCGAGCTGGACGGCCGCCGCCACCTCGTCCGCGCCGACCCCGTAGAGGGTGAGCAGGGCGCGCACGGTGGCCGGGCTGACCAGCGTCTGGGCGTTCTCGTAGCGGGACAGGGTGCTGCGGGTGCTGCTGATCTCGTCCGCCGCCGCCTCCAGGGTGAGGCCGGCGGCTTCCCGGTGCGTGCGCAGCGCGATGCCCAGGCGTCGGGCGCGGGCGGTCTTGGGAGCCATGCATCGATCGTCCCACATCTTGCCGGGAAGGTGTAGATGAGAGAACGTCGATGAGAGTTGCATTCACGGCTGTAGACATGTCAATCTGTCGTCGCGTCCTCACCGCCGGTTGTCGTGGCGACGGTGGTGGTGAGCGACCGGAGGGGATGGGGCGCGCGGCGATCGGGTTTCTCCCCCGTACCCGATCGCCGCGTGCCACGCCCGTGGCCCGCCAGCCGGAAGGGATTCGACGTGCGTACTGGTCAGCAGATCCGCGCCGACCGCGCCGGCGGCCTCCGGTGACGCGGTTCCTCGTGGTGCTCACCGACGTCCGCCCCGTCGACGGCGCCGGACGCGACGAGCGGACCTGCCCCGAGCGGCGCCGTCAGGTGGTCGGTGCGACCAGCCGGGAGGCGGCCGACCGGATCGCCGGCGCGTTCATGGCGCTGGGCATGGTGCGGGCCGGCCGGCAGCGGGTCAAGGTGATCGCCATCGGCCGGCGACACGCGCGCGGCTGACCCGCCGCCGCAGGCGACACCGCGTCCGGCACGCCGGGCAGGGCGAAGCGCCTCCTCGACCGCGCCGCCGTTCACGGCACGCATGATCGAGCAGGGAGACGCTGCGAGGTCGGCGCCGTGCGCGCCGGCGAGTCGGTGCGACCGGGGAGAGCGGCCCCGCCGGACACAGCCCGTCCGGCAGGAGGCCCGGCCCGGCGGAGAGGCGCGGCCCGGCGCCCCGCCGGGCCGTCTCCGGCGTCACAGCATCCGGCGCCGCTTCAGGTACGCCACCAGGTCGTCGTAGACGCCCCCCTCGTTGGCGAACATCGCCACGTTGCGGGCGGTGGCCATCCACGGCTTCGTCGAGGGCCGGACCTCCTTCGCCGCCCGCTCCAGGTCCCGCTGCTCGATCATGCGCACCTCGCCGGTGCGTACGGAGTCGGCCATCGCGTACTCGGCGGCGGTCTCGCAGAGGTGGGCCAGGTCGGCGCCGGAGTAGTCCTCGGTGGCGGCTACGATCTTCCGCAGGTCGATCCCGGCGATCGGGCGTTCCCGGAGGTGGTACTCCAGGATGGACCGGCGCGCCTCCGCGTCCGGCGGCAGCACCAGCACCACCCGGTCGAGCCGTCCCGGGCGGCGCAGCGCGGGGTCGACGTCCCAGGGGGTGTTGGTGGCGGCCAGCACGAAGACGCCCTCGTTGCTGCCCTCCATCCCGTCCAACTCGGCCAGCAGTTGGTTGCCCAGTGTGCGCATCGAGCTGGAGCCGACCTGCGAGCGCTTGTGCCCGAGCGCGTCGACCTCGTCGAGGAAGAGCACGCAGGGCGCGTTGCGGCGGGCCGCCTGGAACAGCTCGTGCAGGTTGCGCTCCGAGTTGCCCATCCACATGTCCAGCACGTCCACGATGGACAGCGAGATGAACTTGGCGCCCATCTCCCCGGCGACGGCCCGGGCGAGGAACGTCTTGCCGCAGCCGGGCGGGCCGTAGAGCATGAGGCCGCCACGCAGGCTCTTGCCGTACATCTTGCGTAGCTGGGGGTTGCGCAGCGGGCCGAGGAAGGCCAGCTCCAGCCGCTCCTTGACCGCCGACATGCCGCCCACGTCGGCCAGCCGGATGCCGGAGGTCTCCACGTCGAACACCCGGTCCTCGTCGCCGGTCACCGGCTCCGGCTCGTCGCCGGCGCGGGCGAAGCGCGGCGGCACGACGTCCGCCAGCTCCTGCTCGTAGGCCGCGAGGGGATCCTGGTCGGCGGTCGCGGCGGGGCCGTCGGGCCCGGCCGGCGCCCGGCGCTGCGCCGGCGGCTGCGGGCCCGCCGGGGCGGGCGCCGGCGGCGGTACGGAGCCACCCAGCGCCCGCTGCATCAGGGCCTGCGCCTGGGTGTTGCCCGGATCCCGGGCGAGCGCCTGCCCGACCTGCGCGATCGCCTCCCCGGCCCGGCCGGCGTCCAGCAGCAGCGAGGCGAGGTGGAGTCGCAGCGGCAGGTCGTCGGGGCGGGCGTCCAGGGCCGCCGTCAGCGATTCGATGAGGGGATCAGCGCTCATAGGACGAGCAGCGTAGTGGGCGCCCGGCGCCGTCATCGCCCCGGATCTCGGTGGCGGCGGACGCGGGCGGCCCTCAGTGCGTCGTCCCGTCGCCCAGCTCCTCGACGAGCTTGCGGTAGACGTCGAAGGCCGGCTTGCGGGTGTAGTCGTCGGTGAGGAGCCCGAACCGGTGGAACAGGCTGGCCCGCGTGCTGTCGGCGTCGCGGAGCGCGAAGTGCGAGTATCCGTCGACCAGCAGCTCCGGGGCCACCGCCGCCAGGGTGCGGAGCACGATGTCGACCACCTCCGCCTGGCGGGCCGCCGGACGGTCCGGCCCGGTGGGCCAGCCGTGTTCGGTGATGCGCAGCGGCACCCCACCCAGCCCCGCCGGCGTGAGTGCCTCGACGCGGTGCCGGCGCAGCAGCCACTCGACGGCGCCGGCGAGGTCGGCCACGGCGACCGGGTGGAAGACGTCGGGGAAGAAGTCCAGACCCACGTAGTCGAGGTCGGCGACGAAGTCCGGGCCGCCCCGGCGGGTCAGGTCCGCGATGAACGAGGCGGCCGGGCCGAACAACGGGGTGGTGTTGAAGCCGACCCGGAGGTGCCGGTGACCGAGCCGGCGCGCGTGTTCCCTGGCGGCCGACACCCCGGCCACCACGGCGTCGGCGACGTTCGGGTAGTAGCCGTCCAGCACCGGGTTGCCGGGCACGTTCGGCTCCTCCGTGATCTGGAGCCGGTCGGTGACGGCACCGTACTGGTCGATCACCTCCCGGACGAAGTCGCAGTACCCGGCGACGTCGCCGGAATCCGACCGGTACTGCGCCACGAGTTCGAGGCGGCGGCCGTCCCCGGCGTACCGGGCCGCGTCGGGTGGCGTCGCGGTCGGGTGCGGTCCGCCACGCGGGGTCTGGTCGTGGAAGGTGAGGTAGGCGCGGACCAGGAAGGGCCGACCCGGCCGGCCCTGGAGGTCCGCCAGCGCCGTGGCGATCTGCTGCGGATCGTCGGGCCGGCCGGCGGCGATCCCGCCGGCGTCGTCGCCGGTCACGCTGCCGGGGTAGATACCGAAGAGCATGTCAACTCCCGTGGGGTTCGGCGGTGCCCGGCCAGGCCAGCGCACCGGTGCGGATCTCCGCGAGCACCGAGTCGATCCAGGCCAACTCGGCGCGGGCCAGCCGGAGCGCGTACTCGGCCTCGATGACGTGCAGCCGCGGCACGCCCTCGCCGAGCACCTCGGCCAGCCGGCGCTCGTCGGCCGCGGTCCGTTCCCGCAGCAGCCTGGCGCGCTCGGCCAACGCGTCCGTCGCGCCCTCCGGGCCCAGGGCCCCGAGGTAGGCGACGGCGCCCAGGAACGGGGTGAACTCCCGCTGCGGGTTGCGGATCTGCGCGTCGAGGCGACGGACCAGCTCCTCCCGGCCGGCGGCGGTCAGCGCGTACACGGTCCGCTCCGGGCGGTTCCCGGCCCGCAGCCGGGCCGCCTCGGCGATCCAGCCGGCGGCGAGGAGCGCGCCGACGATGTCGTAGACCGAGCCGCGGGTGATCGCCGCGGCCCGGTACTCGCTGCGTCGCCGCAGCTCACCGAGGAGGTCGTACGGGTGCATGGGGCGTTCCAGGAGCAGGCCGAGGATCGCCAGCACCAGCGGATTGTCGAGGGCGCGCCGTGGCATGGTCGAACTCTAACAGTCGAAATCGACTACCCGTCGACGGTCCCGGGCGGAGGATGGGTGGGATGGCGTGTCGAAGTTACGCACCGTATAGGCTTCGCTGACCGATTGCGCGTGGTCGTCGTCGCTCCCGGGTATCGGCATCCGGATTCGGCCACGCACAGTAAGGTCAACCGGGTGAGCGCCACGACCGGAACAGTCGCGTACGAAGAGGTGACGCAGTGACCACCCCAGGCAGGACCCGCGTGGCGATCGTCTTCGGCGGCCGCAGCCCGGAGCACGGCATCTCCTGCGTCAGCGCCGGCAGCGTGCTCGGCGCGCTCGACCCGGACGAGTTCGAGGTGGTGCCGGTGGGCATCACCCGGGCCGGCCAGTGGGTGCTGACCAGCGGCGACCCGGCCCAGTTGGCGATCAACGCCCGCCGGCTGCCGGAGATCACCGCCGAGTCCGGCACCGACATCGTGCTGCGCGCCGACCCGACCGGCAACGGGCTGATGGTGCTCGACCCGGCCGAGGGCCCCCGGGCGCTCGCCGACGTCGACGTGGTCTTCCCGGTGCTGCACGGCGCGTACGGGGAGGACGGCACCATCCAGGGCATGCTGGAGATGGCCGGCATCCCCTACGTCGGGGCGAACGTCTTCGCCTCCGCCGCCGCCATGGACAAGGAGTTCACCAAGAAGCTCTGCGCCGCCGAGGGCATTCCGGTCGGCCCGTACGCGGTGCTGCGCAACGGGATGACGCTGAGCGAGGCGGAGAAGGAGCGGCTGGGGCTGCCGGTCTTCGTCAAGCCCTCCCGGGCCGGCTCGTCGTTCGGCATCACCAAGGTCACCGACTGGGCGGACCTGGACGCCGCCGTCGCCACGGCCCGCCAGATCGACCCGAAGGTGCTCGTCGAGGGCGCCGTCGTCGGCCGCGAGATCGAGTGCGGCGTGCTGGAGGGCGAGGCCGGCGGCGTGCCGGAGGCGTCCGTGCTCGCCGAGGTCCGGGTCGTCGGCGACTACGACTTCTACGACTTCGAGGCGAAGTACATCGACGCCGAGGGCGCCTGCGAGTACGACATTCCCGCCGGCCTGCCCGAGCGGGTGACCCGGCAGATCCAGGAGTACGCGGTCCGCGCCTTCACCGCGCTCGACTGCGCCGGCCTGGCCCGGGTCGACTTCTTCGTCACCCCGGAGCTGGACGTCTACCTCAACGAGATCAACACGATGCCGGGCTTCACGCCGACGTCGATGTTCCCCCGGATGTGGGCCGCCTCCGGGTTGGAGTACCCGAAGCTGGTCAACCGGCTCATCCGCACGGCCCTGCACCGCGGCGTCGGCCTGCACTGACCCGGACGTCGGCCGGCACCGACCGGGACGTCGGCCGGTGCCGACCCACCCCGCCGGTCGGCACCCGCGCACCCCTCCCCGCACCGCCGCGCCCGGCGGGCGCCCTCCGCGAAGATCGCGCTGTTTCAGGGAAGTAGTGGCCTCCCGACGAGGGGAGACCACTACTTCCGGGAAGTTGCCGACAGGATCGCCCGGGTGGCCGGGCGGGGTGGTGGCGGAGGTGTCAGCCGCGGCAGCCTGCCGGGGCGTCGCCGCCGGAGGGCACGGAGGCCACGATCGTCTCCGAGATGGGGGAGACCCACTGCAAGGCCTGACCGTAGGAGCGCGGCACGCGGACCGTGACGGCGGTCTCCCGGTCCAGGGTGGTGAGCACGGTGGCGTCGGTCTCCTCCCGGGCGTACCAGCAGACCTTGTTGACCGTCCACACGTCGTCCGTCTCGCCGACGGTCGGCTCGGCGCCGCCGCAGGCCAGGGTCAGCGCCGGGTCGCCGTACGCGGCGTTCTGCTCCGGGCCGGCGGTGACCGGCCGCTGCGGGAGGTCGTTGACGGTGGGCGGCAACTGCGAGAGCAGGGCCCGGCAGACCGTGGCGGGCCGCTCGCGCAGCGCCGGCGCGGCCATCTCGACCGGGGCGGTGGACTGCGCGCGGGGGGCGCTGGCCGTCGGGCTCGGCGCGGTGACCGGTTCGGCCGGCTCGTCCGGGGAAAGCTGTGTGAAGGCGAGCGCGCCCACCAGCGCGGTGACCGGCAGCGCGACGAGCGTGGCGATCAGCGCCGCGCTCCGGGTCGTCCGGTCTCGGGTCGGGCGGTCGGGGACGACCTCGTCCGGCTGGGCGGAATCGGTCACGGGAGAGTCAGTAATCTTGTCCACTTACAGGCGCACCACCGAACACGTGAGGGTGCGGGTGATGCCGGGCACCATCTGCACCTTGCTGACGATGAGTTTGCCGAGCTCGTCGACGGTGTTCGCCTCGGTGAGCACGACCACGTCGTACGGCCCGGTGACGGCGTCGACCCGCACTACGCCGGCAAGGTCCGCGATGAGACCGGCCACGTCACGCGCCCGGCCGACCTCGGTCTGGATGAGGATGTACGCCTGTACCACGACTCGACCTCCGTCCGTCGCCGCCCGCGGGCGGCCCGAAGGGAGAAAGTACCTTACGGACCAGGTCTGATCCCTATCGGTGGTCAAGGAGAAGCGGTGAGCGAGCACGGCGGAGGGCCGGCATGAGTGTCGCGGGGGTCGGCGAGTTCGGCCTGATCGACCGGGTGACCGCCCGGTTGTCGTACGGATCGACTGTTCTGCTCGGTCCCGGGGACGACGCGGCGGTGGTGGCCGCCCCGGACGCCCGGGTCGTGGCCTCGACCGACGTGCTGGTGGAGGGGCGGCACTTCCGGCGGGACTGGTCCGGCCCGCGGGACGTCGGCCACCGGGCGGCGGCGGCCAACCTGGCCGACGTCGCCGCGATGGGGGCGGAGCCGACGGCGCTGCTGGTCGCGCTCTGCATGCCGCCGGAGCTGGAGACCGGGTGGGCCGAGGAACTCGCCGACGGGCTGGCCGCCGAGGCGGCGAAGGTGGGCGCGAGCGTGGTCGGCGGGGACATGTCGGCCAGCCCCACGCTGACGATCGCGGTCACCGCGCTCGGCGACCTCGGTGGCCGGCCGCCGGTGACGCGCTCCGGGGCGCGGCCCGGGGACGTGCTGGCCCTGGCCGGCCGGACCGGGTACGCCGCGGCCGGGTTCACCGTGCTCTCCCGGGGCTTCCGCACGCCCCGGCTGCTGGTGGAGGCGTACCGCCGGCCGGAGGTGCCCTACCGGGCCGGACCGCACGCGGCCCGGCTCGGTGCCACCTCGATGATCGACGTGTCGGACGGCCTGCTCGCCGACCTCGGGCACGTGGCGAAGGCCAGCGGGGTGGCCCTCGACGTGCGGCGGGACGCCTTCGAGGTGCCCCGGCAGATGCGCGACGCCGCCCAGGCGCTCGGCGTCGACCCGTACTCCTGGCTCCTCGCCGGGGGCGACGACCACGCGCTGGCCGCGACCTTCCCGCCGGCGGTGGCGCTGCCGCCCGACTGGCGGCCGATCGGGCGGGTGGCGGAGGGCTCCGGCGTCACCGTCGACGGCGAGCCGTACGACGGACCCGCCGGCTGGGACCACTTCCGGTAAGGGCCGGCATGGGTCGTACCCTTTACTCCGTGAGTGAGATCGAGATCCGCGTCGAGCGCTTCGACTCGCCGGTGGCGCAGCGGCTGATCCGCGCCGCGCTGGCGGACCTCAGCGCGCGGTACGGCGGCAGCGGCGACGACACCCCGGTCGACCCGGGCGAGTTCGAGCCGCCGTCCGGCGCCTTCCTCGTCGCCCACCTGGGCGGCGAGCCGGTCGGCTGCGGCGGCTGGCGCAGTCACGGCGACGCGGGCGACACAGCCGAGCTGAAGCGGATGTACACCGCCCCGGCGGCCCGGGGACGGGGCGTGGCCCGGGCGGTGCTGGCCGCCGTGGAGCGCTCGGCCCGCGAGCACGGGCGCAAGCGGATCGTCCTGGAGTGCGGCGACAAGCAGCCCGAGGCCATCGCCATGTACACGGCGGCCGGCTACGAGCGGATCCCGAACTTCGGCTTCTACAAGGACGCCCCGGGCTGCCTCTCGTTCGGCCGCACCCTCTGAGCCCCGGCCCGGCCCGGCTGGGTAACCCGCGCCGGCCCGGCTGGGTAACCCGCGCCGGCCCGGCCCGATAGAGGAACCCGCGCCGGGCCGCACCCGCTGAGCCGCCGGCCCGGGACGGCCCGGCAGAGCAGCCCGCGCCGGGTCGACCGCGGCGCGCTCAGGCGGTGGTGATCCGGATCTGCTCGGCGGCCCTGCCGGCGTTGGCGGTCGCCTCGGCCGGGTCGGCGCCCCAGGCCAGCAGGTGACCGCTGCGCCACAGCGAGGACGTGACCTCGGCCACGGTGTCGCCGACCGCGACGTCGAGCTGCACCTCGAGCACCCCGGGCGCCCGGAGGGCCTGGCGTGCCCCGTCGACGGCGGTGACGGTGCCGGGCGGGGCCAGCAGGAACTCGACCGCCGCCGCGCCGACCGGCCGCACGGGCAGGGCCGGCCGCTCCCCGCGCAACGTCCGCAGGTACGCCTCGATGAACCCGCACTCGTACGCGATCGACACCAGCGCGGTGATCATGTCGCCGGGCAGCCGGGCCGCGCACTCGACCAGCGTCGGCACCCCGTCGGCCACGATCCACTCGCTGTGCAGCGTGCCGGTGCGGAAGCCGGCGGCGGCGGCCAGCCGGGTCGCCACCCCGATCAGCTCCCGGCGGGTGGCCTCGGGCAGCGCGGTCGGCACGGTGTGGCCGGTCTCCACCGGGGAGCGCCCCGGCCGCACCCGCTTGTCGGTGACGTTGGCGAAGAACACCTCGCCGTCGGCGACCAGCAGCTCGACGCTGTGCTCCCGGCCGTCGACCACCTGCTCGACGAGGACGGCCGTGGGCAGCCCGCGGCCGGTCGCCTCCGGCGGGTCCTCGGGGGAGGCGGTCCCCGCCCAGGCCCCGGCGATCTCGGTCGGGTCGGCGATGATCTGCACCCCGAGGCTGCCCGAGCGGCGGGTCGGCTTCAGCACGCACCGGCCGCCGTGCCGCTCGGCGAACCCCGTCGCCGCGGCGGGGGAGTCGACCAGCGCGAAGGCCGGGTTGGTCAGGCCGGCCTCGGCGGCGAGCAGCCGCATCCGGTGCTTGTCGGCGAAGATGTCGGCCGCCGCGGGACCGGCGCCGGGCAGGTCCAGCGCCTCGGCGAGCCGGGCGGTGGCGCCGACGGCGTACTCCAGGCCGGGCATGACCAGCCGGGCGGCGGCCAGCGCGGGTTCCCGGGCGACCAGCGCGGCGGCGTCCAGGCCGGTCTGGTACTCGGCGGGCACCACCCGGGAGATGAAGGCCATTTCGCGGGCGAACCTCTCCAGTCCCCGGCGCTCGATGACGTCCGGTTCCTCGACGAGGACGACGCTGCCGGCGGGCAGTTCCTCGCTGAACCAGCGCAGCATTCCAAGGGAGGCCCCGACGATGACCATCTCGTCCCGGCCTAGGTCAAGCTGCACCTGTCGTCCTCCGCGCTCGGCTTCTCAAGGCGCCGGATCCGACCCGGACGCCCGGCGCAGGCAGACCCTAACCGGGCCGGCGCCGCCCGTCGAACCGGCCGTCGCGTACCCGTCAGCCGGCCCGCCGGGACCCGACAGAGCCGGCGGGGGTGCCGGGACCGGCGGCGCCGGCGGGCGGGCGCGGACACGACAGAGCCGGCGGGAGTGCCGGGACCGGCGGCGCCGGCGGGCGCGGGCGTCAGCGCCGGCGGGCGGGCGCGGACACGACAGAGCCGGCGGGCCACGGGGGCCCGCCGGCAATGACGAGTGTGAAGCTGGGGCCTACCGCGTCAGGCGCGGGTGACCTTGCCAGCCTTGATGCACGAGGTGCAGACCTGCATCTTCTTGGTGTTGCCGCCACCGGCCGGGGTACGCACCGACTGGATGTTCGGGTTCCAGCGGCGGTTGGTCCGCCGGTGCGAGTGGGACACGTTGTGGCCGAAGCCCGGTCCCTTGCCACAGACGTCGCACACGCTAGCCACGGGATACTCCTGGGTTTGAAACGTTCATGAGGTCGCCGCCAGGCGCAGCCCGGGCAACCTGGCCAGGTTACCCGATGACCCGGGCACCCGGCCAACCGGCCCTGAGCGGTGCCCCGGGTGGGGGCCGCCGCAGCGCGACGCGCCCACGGTAGCCCGGCCCGCGCCGTCCCTCCGACACCACCGCACGAGGGACGCGACCACGAGGGTGGTTCGGGCCGGGGCCGCCGGCTGATCGGGCCCCCCGCACCCCGTCGGCTGCTCGCCGCCGGTCACGAGGTCGTCGGCACCACCCGCGCCGCCGACCGCGCGTGGAACGCCGGGGCCGGCGGTGGTCGCCGGCGCCCTAGACCGCGACGGCCTGCTGCGCGCGCCTGACGGGACGCCCCCGGGCCGGGGACGGCCGGGGCGGACACGCCGCGGGAGGACCGGCGGCCCCGGCGCGCGTCGGTGTGCGCCAGTAGGCTTCTCGCCGTGCTGGACACCCTCGACGCCGCCGCGGTCCGCCGCTGGTGCGCGGGCGGGCTGGCCGCGCTCAAGCGGCACCAGGGCGAGATCGACGACCTGAACGTCTACCCGGTGCCCGACGGCGACACCGGCACCAACCTGGTGCTCACCCTCACCTCCGCGCAGCAGGCGCTGGCGATGGACCTCGGCACCCTCCCGGAGGACGGGCCCACCCCGCACGGGCACGCGCTGCGGCTGATGGCCCGGGGCGCGCTGCTCGGCGCGCGGGGCAACTCCGGTGTGATCCTGTCGCAGATCCTGCGCGGCTTCGCCGACGCGGTCGCCGCCGTGCCCGCCGTGCGCGGCCGGGAGTTGGCCGCCGCGCTGCGCGACGCCACCACCGCCGCCTACGCCGCGGTCGCCCAGCCCGTCGAGGGGACGCTGCTCAGCGTCGTCGCGGCGGCGGCCCGCGCCGCCGAGCGGGCGGACAGCGACGACCTGCGCGCCGTCGTCCGGGCGGCGGCGGGCGAGGCGGCGCGGGCGCTGGCCTGCACCCCCGAACAGCTGCCGGCGCTGGCCCGGGCCGGGGTGGTCGACGCCGGCGGCCAGGGCCTCTGTCTGCTGCTCGACGCCCTGGTCGAGGTCGTCACCGGGGAGAGCCCCGAACATCCCGCGCCCGCGCCGCGCGCGGCCCGCCCGCCGGCCACCGTCGTCCGCGAGACCGGTTCCGAGGAGTACGCCTACGAGGTGCAGTTCCTGCTCGACGCGGGGACCGAGGCGGTGGCCCGGCTCCGGGCCGAGCTGGCCGCCCTGGGCGACTCGCTCGTGATCGTGGGCGACGGAGGCGCCGGTGAGGGCACCTGGAACGTGCACGTGCACGTCAACGACGTCGGCGCGGCGATCGAGGCGGGCGTGGTCGCCGGCCGGCCGCACCGCATCTCGGTGACCCGCTTCGCCGACCAGGCGGCACCGGTGTCGCCCGCCGTGGCGGCGGACGGGCGGGCCGCCGTGGTGGTGGCGGCCGGCGCGGGCATCGCCGAGCTCTTCGCCGGCGAGGGCGCGACGGTGGTGCCCGGCAACCCGTCCACCGGCGAGCTGCTGGACGCGATCCGCGCGACGGGCGCCGCCCGCGTGGTGGTGCTGCCCAACGACCCCAACACGCAGGCGGTGGCGAGCGCCGCCGCCCGGGAGGCGCACGGGCTGGGCGTCAAGGTCAGCGTGGTGCCCACCCGGTCCCCGGTGCAGGCGCTGGCCGCCCTGGCGGTGCGCGACCCGGCCCGCCGCTTCGAGGACGACGTGATCGCGATGGCGGAGGCGGCCGGCGCCTGCCGCTACGCCGAGGTCTGCTACGCCAGCCGCGAGGCGCTGACCGTCGCCGGCCCGTGTCGCCCCGGCGACGTGCTGGCGCTGGTCGAGGGCGAGGTGCACCTGATCGGTGCAGACCTGGCCGACACCTGCGCTGCCGTGGTCGACCGGATGCTCGGCGGCGGCGGCGAGCTGGTCACCCTGCTCTCCGGGGCGGACGCCCCGGACGGGCTGGCCGAGGCGGTCCGCGAGCACGTCGGCCGGCGCTGGCCGTTCGTCGAGGTGCACGCGTACCCGGGCGGGCAGCCGTACTATCCGCTCCTGGTGGGGGTCGAATGACGTCCGAGCAGTCCACGGTGGACACGCCGCTGAAGAAGCTGGTCGGGGAGAAGACCGCGAAGGCCCTCGCCGGGCACCTGGACCTGCACACCGCCGGCGACCTGGTCTACCACTTCCCGCGCCGCTACGACGAGCGCGGCGAGCACACCGACATCCGCTCGCTCGACGTCGGTGAGCAGGTCACCGTGCTGGCGCAGGTGCAGCGCACCGCCGTGCGCCCGATGCGCCAGCGCCGGGGCAACCTGCTGGAGGTGACGGTCGGCGACGGCTCGGGCGGCACCCTCACCCTCACCTTCTTCGGTAACCAGGCGTGGCGGGAGCGGGAGCTGCGTCCCGGCCGGTGGGGGCTGTTCGCGGGCAAGGTCACCGAGTTCCGGGGCAAGCGGCAGCTCAACGGCCCGGAGTACGTCCTGCTCGGCGAGGGCGGCGACGGCGAGGCGGCGGCCAGCGAGGAGATCGAGGAGTTCGCCGGCGCGCTGATCCCGGTCTACCCGGCCGCCGCGGCGGTGCCCACCTGGGTGATCGCCCGCTGCGTCCGCGTGGTGCTGGACACCTTCACCCCGCCGGAGGACCCGCTGCCCGCGACCGTGCGGGCGAGCCGCAACCTCGTCGGCATCGACGTGGCGCTGCGCGAGATCCACCGGCCGTCCAGCAAGGAGGCGCTCTACCGGGCCCGGCGGCGCCTCAAGTGGGACGAGGCGTTCGCCGTGCAGCTCACCCTCGTGCAGCGCAAGCACCGGGCCGCCGCCTGGCCGGCCCGCCCCCGTCCGGCGAAGCCCGGCGGCCTGCTCGACGCGTTCGACGCCCGGCTGCCGTACGAGCTGACGCCCGGCCAGCGGGACGTGGGGGCGGAGATCGCGGCGGACCTGGCCACCGAGCACCCGATGCACCGGCTGCTGCAGGGCGAGGTCGGCTCCGGCAAGACGGTGGTCGCGCTGCGCGCGATGCTCCAGGTGGTCGACGCGGGCGGGCAGGCGGCGCTGCTGGCCCCGACCGAGGTGCTCGCCGCGCAGCACCACCGGGGCATCCTCGACCTGCTCGGGCCGCTCGGCCGGGCCGGCGAGCTGGGCGCGGCCGAGGACGCCACCCGGGTCGAGCTGGTCACCGGCTCGCTGGGCGCGGCGGCCCGCCGGCGCGCCCTGGCCGAGGTCGCCAGCGGCGCCGCCGGCATCGTGCTCGGCACCCACGCCCTGCTCTACGAGGGCGTCGACTTCGCCGACCTCGGCCTGGTGGTGGTCGACGAGCAGCACCGGTTCGGCGTCGAGCAGCGCGACGCGCTGCGGGCCAAGGCCGACCAGCCGCCGCACGTGCTGGTGATGACGGCCACCCCGATCCCGCGCACGGTGGCGATGACCGTCTACGGCGATTTGGAGACCTCGACCCTCTCCCAGCTGCCGCAGGGCCGCTCGCCGATCGCCTCGCACGTGGTCCCGGCCGCCGAGAAGCCGGCCTTCCTGGACCGGGCCTGGCGCCGGCTGCGCGAGGAGGTGGCCGCCGGCCACCAGGCGTACGTGGTCTGCCCGCGGATCGGGGAGGGACCGGCGTCGGAGGAGGAGCCGCCGCCGGTGGACGACAACGGTCGGCGGCCGCCGATGGCGGTGACCGAGGTGGCGCCGCTGCTCGCCGAGGGGCCGCTGCACGGCCTGCGGATCGGCGTGCTGCACGGCAAGCTGCCGGCCGACGAGAAGGACGCGGTGATGCGCTCGTTCGCCGCCGGCGACCTCGACGTGCTGGTCGCCACCACGGTGGTCGAGGTGGGCGTCAACGTGCCGAACGCCACCGTGATGATCGTGCTCGACGCCGACCGGTTCGGCGTGTCCCAGCTGCACCAGCTCCGCGGCCGGGTCGGCCGGGGCTCCGCCGCCGGGCTCTGCCTGCTGGTCACCGAGGCGCTGGAGGGCACGTCCGCGCGGGAGCGGCTCGACGCGGTCGCCTCCACGACGGACGGGTTCAAGCTGGCCGAGCTGGATCTGGAGCAGCGCCGCGAGGGCGACGTGCTGGGGGCCACCCAGTCGGGGCGGCGCTCGCACCTGCGGCTGCTCTCGCTGCTGCGCGACGCCGACCTGATCCGGGACGCCCGCGCGGAGGCGATCGCGCTGGTCGAGGAGGATCCGGAGCTGGCACGGCACCCGGCGCTGGCCGCCTCGGTGGCCGCCCTGGTCGACGAGGAACGCGCGGAGTACCTGGAAAAGGGCTGACCGCCGGCGGCCACCACGGCCGCCCGCCGGAACGGGCGGCGAGCCCCGGTCAGGAAGCGGGGCGGGCCCTCGCCGGCGGCCGGGCCGCCCGTCGGAACGCGGCCGGGCCGCCCGTCGGAACGCGGCCGGGCCGCCGTCGGCGACAGCGGGTCGGGCGCGCTCGGGCGGGTCGATCCGAGGCGCCCACCGTGTCGACGCCGGCCGCCCCCGTGTCGCGTAGCGTCGTGCGCATGAGCAGGAGGAGATGGTGACCCGGATCGTGGCCGGGGCGCTCGGTGGGCGCCGGATCGCCGCGCCGCCCGGGGCGGGCACCCGGCCCACCTCGGACCGGGTCCGCGAGGCGCTGTTCAGCGCGGTGCAGGCCGAGGTCGACCTCGTGGGCGCCCGCTTCGCCGACCTTTACGCGGGCTCCGGCGCGGTCGGCCTGGAGGCGCTCTCCCGGGGCGCCGCGCACGTGCTGCTGGTGGAGTCCGATCCGCGGGCGGCCCGGGTGATCCGCGAGAACGTGGCGACGCTGCGCGCCGCCCCCGCCGCCCGGCTGGTCACCGGCAAGGTCGCCACGGTGCTGGCGGCCGGCCCGGACGGCGACCCGTACGACGTGGTGTTCGCCGACCCGCCGTACGCCGTGCCGGACGCGGAGGTCACGGCGATGCTCGCCGCGCTGGTCGACGGCGGCTGGCTGGCCGCCGACGCCCTGGTCGTGGTGGAACGGTCCAGCCGGACCGGACCGGTCGGGTGGGTGGAGGGTGTCACCGGCGAGCGCAGTCGCCGGTACGGCGAAACCACCCTTTGGTACGGTCGCCGATCATGAGACGTGCGGTGTGTCCCGGCTCGTTCGATCCGGTCACCAACGGACACCTCGACATCATCGGCCGGGCGAGCCGCCTGTTCGACGAGGTGATCGTCGGCGTGCTGGTGAACCAGTCGAAGAGCGGCCTGTTCACCGTCGAGGAGCGGATCGACATGCTCCGCGAGGTGACCGCCTCCTACGACAACGTCCGGGTCGAGTCGTTCCGTGGCCTGCTGGTCGACTTCTGCCGGGCGCAGCAGGCGAGCGTGCTCATCAAGGGCCTGCGGGCGGTCAGCGACTTCGACTACGAGCTGCAGATGGCCCAGATGAACATCGGCCTGGCCGGCGTGGAGACGCTGTTCATGCCGACCAATCCGCTCTACTCGTTCCTCTCCTCCAGCCTGGTCAAGGACGTGGCGAAGTGGGGCGGCGACATCTCCGCGCACGTGCCCGACCGGGTCCGTGAGGAGCTCAGGGCCCGCCTCTCGCCGCCGGCCCGCGGCTGACCGCCACGCCCGCGGCGCGCCGGCCCACCGCCGGCCACCCGTCGCCTCCGCCCACCGGCTCGCCCACCGGAGCCGGCGGGGCGGCGCGACGCGCCGGGCCGGGGTGAGGGGCGCGGTGTGGTCGGGGCGCGACATGATGTGTGGAGCGGGAACCCGGCCGTAGCCCGCATCATGTAGGTCGGCCCGACGAACGACAGGAGTGAGGTACCGGTGGACCCGCTCGATCGCATCGACGAACTGATCGCCATGGTGGAGCAGGCGCGCTCCGTCCCGATGTCGCGCAACAACTGCATGGTCGACCGGGGCGAGTTCATCGCGGCCCTCGACGAGTTGCGCGCCGAACTCCCCGCCGACCTGCGCCGGGCCGCCGCGCTGCTGGAGGAGCGGGACAAGATCATGGAGGCCGGCAAGCGGGAGGCCGACCGGATCATCAGCGAGGGTGAGGCGGAACACGCCCGCCTGGTCTCGGTGAACGAGATCACGGTCTCGGCCGAGCACGAGGGTGCCCGGATCATCGCCGAGGCCCGCGCCGAGGCCCAGCGTCTGCGCGAGGAGGTCGACGACTACGTCGACACCGCGCTGGCCAACTTCGAGCAGTTCCTCACCCGGGCGCTGGCCTCGATAGAGCGCGGCCGGGACAAGATGCACGCGCTGCGGGAGATCGGCACCTTCGGTGGGGACGAGGCGGAACGCCCGCTACCCTTTTGAGCGGCACCTCACCAGCCGGCAGGCGGGGGCGGGCGTCGCCCCCGGTTCGACGGTGCGGCGGTCGCCCAGGTAACCTTTTTTGTCGGCCTCTCACCGGCCGGAGTCTGACTATGCCCAAACACACGCCTTCCACACTCAACCCCAGGTCGCCGCTGGTCCTCGACACGAGGGAACTGCCGCGCCGGCCTGGTGCGTTGCGTACGGTCAAGCGGGTGGCACCGGCACCGGCGGACCTCGGCGTGGAGTTGATCGGCGTGCCGGAGGGCGCGGACCTCGACCTCGACCTGAGGTTGGAGTCGGTGTCCGAGGGCGTGCTCGTCTCGGGGACTGTGACCGGTCCCGTCCGGGGCGAGTGCGGCCGCTGCCTGCGCGAGATCAACGACTCGGTGGTCGTGCGGATCCAGGAGCTGTACGCGTACGAGAACAGCACCACGGACTCCACGACCGACGAGGACGAGGTGGGCCGGATGCAGGGAGACCTGATCGACCTGGAACCGGCGCTGCGGGACGCGGTGGTGCTCGCGCTGCCGACCAACCCGCTCTGCCGGGAGGACTGCCCAGGCTTGTGCCCCGAGTGTGGGGTGCACTGGGACGATCTGCCGGCCGACCACAGTCACCAGCAGATCGACCCGCGTTGGGCGGGCCTGTCGCAACTGACCCGTAAAGAGGAGTAGGAACCGTGGCCGTCCCCAAGCGCAAGATGTCGCGCAGCAACACCCGCGCCCGCCGGGCGAACTGGAAGGCTGCCGTGGTCGCGACCGTGGCCTGCCCGCAGTGCAAGTCCGCCAAGCTGCCCCACGCCGCCTGCTCCGTCTGCGGCACCTACAACGGCCGCCAGGTCCTCGAGGTCTGACCCGGACGCCGAGTGACGCCTCCGACCGCTGGTCGGGCGGCGCGCGCACCCTGGCAATCGCCCGGTGCCCCGGCTCCCTCCGACGCCGGCCGGCCTGTTCCGGCCGGCGTTCCGATGGAGCCGGGCACCGCGCGGATCGCCGTTGACCTCCTCGGCGGGGACGACGCTCCCGCCGTCGTGGTTGACGGCGCTCTGCGGGCCGTGCGTGCCGACCCGGATCTGCACCTGCTGCTCGTCGGTCCGGCCGAGGCCGCCGGCGCGCTGATCCACGCCCTCGACCCGGCGCAGCGCGCCCGGGTCGCCGTCCGGCCGGTCCGCACCGTCGTGGGCATGGCCGACCACCCCGTGGCCGCCCGCTCCGACAGCACCGTCCGCGCGGCCGTGCACGCCGTCCGGGACGGCCTCGCCGACGCCCTCGTCTCCGCCGGCTCGACCGGCGCCACCGTCACCGCCGTCGCCCTCGGCCTCGGCCGCTGGCCGGACGTACGCCGCCCCGCGCTGGTCGCCACCCTGCCCGCCGTCGCCGGCCCGGTGGTCCTGCTCGACGTCGGCGGGTCGCTGGAGCCGCGCCCGGCCACCCTCGCCCGACACGCCGTCCTCGGCGCGGCCTACGCCGCGGTCGCGCACGGCATCGCGATCCCGCGCGTCGGGCTGCTCTCGGTCGGCACCGAGGCGGGCAAGGGCGACCGCGCCCGGCGGCTCGCCGATCCCGTTCTCGCCGCCGCGTCGCTGCCCTGCGGCGGTCGCTACGTCGGCCTCGTCGAGGGGTACGACGTCTCCCTCGGCACGCGCGCCGATGTGGTGGTCACCGACGGCTTCACCGGTAACGTGCTGCTCAAGGCGATCGAGGGCGCGTACGCGATGGCCGGCGGCCCGCCGTCCAGCGGCGGCGCCCCCCGGGCGGCCGCCCTGCTCGGGGTGGCCGGGACGGTGGTCGTGTGCCACGGCGCGGCCCGGCCCGAGGACGTCGCCTCCGGCATCGCGCTGGCCGCCCATCTCTGGCGGCGCCGTGCCGCCGACCAGGTCCGCGCGCTGCTCGACGGCGCCGAGGCGGGCGAACGCGAGGAAAGCACCGACCGCACCACCGACACCGAGGTACCCACATCATGAGCAACGACAAGCGGCGGCGGGCGTCCGTCGGTCACCTTGAAGCCGCGTTCGGCGTCAGCCTGGATCCGGAGCTGCTGGAGCGCGCGCTGACCCACCGCTCGTACGCGTACGAGAACGGCGGCCTGCCGACCAACGAGCGGCTGGAGTTCCTCGGCGACTCGGTGCTCGGCGTGGTGATCACCACCGCGCTGTTCCACAACCACCCCGACCTGCCCGAGGGGCAGCTCGCCAAGCTGCGGGCGAGCGTGGTGAACATGCGTGCCCTCGCCGACGTGGCCCGGGGCCTGGGCCCGGACGGGCTCGGCGCCTACCTGCTGCTCGGCAAGGGGGAGGAGACCACCGGCGGCCGGGACAAGGCGAGCATCCTCGCCGACACCCTGGAGGCGCTGCTCGGCGCGATCTACCTCCAGTACGGGCTCGACACCGCGGCGATCGTCATCCACCGGCTGTTCGACCCGCTGATGGCCGAGTCGGCCGGGCGGGGCGCGGCCCTGGACTGGAAGACCAGCCTCCAGGAGTTGACCGCGGCGCTCGGGCTCGGCGTCCCCGAGTACCGCATCGAGGGCACCGGGCCCGACCATCTCAAGACCTTCACCGCCTGGGTGGTGGTCGCCGGCAACCGCTACGGCGGGGCCGAGGGGCGGAGCAAGAAGGAGGCCGAGCAGCGGGCCGCCGAGGCGGCCTGGCGCACGCTCACCGAGCAGGCGGAGCGGGAGCGGGCCGAGCGGGAGCGGGTCGAGGCGGCCGGCGCGGCCGACGAGGCGACCGCCGGAGCCGAGGCGGGACTGGGCCGTGCCTGAGCTGCCGGAGGTCGAGACGGTGCGCCAGGGGCTGGCCCGGTGGGTCACCGGCCGGCGGATCGCCGCCGTCGAGGTGCGCCACCCCCGCGCGGTGCGCCGGCACGCGCCCGGCGGCGGGCACTTCGCCGACGTGCTGGCCGACCGGACGGTGCTCGACGTCCGCCGGCGGGGCAAGTATTTGTGGCTGCCGCTGGACAGCGGGGACGCCGTCATCGGGCACCTGGGCATGTCCGGCCAGCTGCTGGTGCAGCCGGTCGACGCGCCCGACGAGACGCACCTGCGGGTCCGGTTCCGGTTCGCCGACGACGGGCCCGAGCTGCGCTTCGTCGACCAGCGCACGTTCGGCGGGCTGTCGGTCTCCGCCGGCGGCGCGGAGCTGCCGGCGGAGATCGCGCACATCGCCCGGGACCCGATGGACCCGGAGTTCTCCGACGCGGCGTTCGTCGCCGCCCTGCGCCGGCGGCGTACGGAGGTCAAGCGCGCGCTGCTGGACCAGACGCTGATCTCCGGGGTGGGCAACATCTACGCCGACGAGGCGCTGTGGCGGGCGAAGCTGCACGGCGCCCGCCCCACCGACGCGCTGACCGGCCCGGCCGCGCTGCGGCTGCTGGGCCACGTCCGGGACGTCCTGGCCGAGGCGATCAAGTCGGGCGGCACCAGCTTCGACGCCCTCTACGTCAACGTCAACGGGGAGAGCGGCTACTTCGACCGGTCGCTGAACGTCTACGGCCGGGAGGGCCTGCCGTGCCACCGCTGCGGCGCGCCCGTGCGCCGGGAGGCGTTCATGAACCGTTCGTCGTACAGTTGCCCGCGCTGTCAGCCCCGCCCCCGGGTGGCCCATCGGGGATGACCCCGAGGCGTTTCCGGGTCGCGGTCGGCGCGCCGGCTCCGGCCGATCGGGGATCGCCCGTCCGCCGCGCCCGTTTCGGCCCGGCTCGCCCGGCCGGAACGGCGTTCAGGCCGCGTACAGGTGCCGGGGAAGGGCCGGGGCCGTTCCCTGATGTCCCGGGCTCGTCCCGTCCATAACGTCGACCCCGTTGACAGGGATGACGTGACAGGGGGACCCGGAATGGGGGCAAGACCGGTGACGGTGCGGCTCGCGCGGTGGAGCGCGGAGCATCCGTGGCGGGCCATCGCGCTGTGGGTGGTGTTCGTGGCGGTGTGCTTTGTCGGGGGGAACGCCGCGGGCCTCAAGGAGGCGACCGGCGCCGACCAGGCCGTCGGCGAGTCGGGCCGGGCCGGGCTGATCGTGGACGCCGGCAACTTCGCCGACCCGGCGATGGAGAACGTCCTGATCACGGCGCGCGGCGGCACGCTCGACCCCGCCGCCGCGAAGGCCGCGGCCGCCGACGCGGCGGCCGAACTGCGCTCGGTGACCGGGGTCGCCTCGGTCGGCGAGCCGGTGACGGCGCGCGACGGCTCCGCGCTGCTGGTGCCGATCACGATGTCGGGCGACGCGGAGACCGCGTCCGACCGGGTGCAGCCGCTGCGGGACGCCACCGCCCGCGTGCAGGAGGGGCACCCGCGGCTGCGCGTCGAGCAGGTCGGCGGCCCGTCCATCAACAAGGCGTTGAACGACACGCTCGGCGAGGACTTCAAGCGGGCCGAGCTGCTCAGCCTGCCGGTGACCCTGGTCATCCTGATCATCGCGTTCGGCGCGCTGATCGCCGCCGGCGTGCCGGTCCTGCTGGCGCTCTCCTCGGTCGCCGCGGCGATGGGGCTGTCCACCCTCGCCTCGCACCTGGTGCCGGCGACCGACACGACGGCCAGCGTCATCCTGCTGATCGGCATGGCGGTGGGGGTCGACTACTCGCTGTTCTACGTGCGGCGCGAGCGGGAGGAACGGGCCAAGGGGCGCTCGGGCCTGGACGCGGTGGAGATCGCCGCCGAGACCTCCGGTCACGCCGTCGTCGTCTCCGGCTTCGCCGTGATGATCTCGATGGGCGGGTTGCTGCTCGCCAACGACGCCATGTTCTCCTCCCTCGCGGTGGGCTCGATGCTGGTGGTCGCGGTCGCGGTGATCGGCTCGCTGACCGTGCTGCCGGCCCTGCTGGCCAAGCTCGGCCGCTGGGTCGACCGGCCCCGGGTGCCGCTGCTGTGGCGGCTCACCGCCCCGCGTACCGGGCGGCACGGCGAGGCGAAGCCGCGGTTCTGGCCGGCCGTGCTGAAGCCCGCGCTGCGGGCGCCGGTGGCCACCCTGGTGATCTCGGTCGGGCTGCTGCTCGCCCTGGCCGCGCCCGCGCTGGGCATGAAGATGAAGTTCCCCGGCATGGAGGACGTGCCGCGCAGCACGTCGGCCATGCAGGCGTACGACCGGCTCACCGCGGCGTTCCCGAGCAACGGCACCAGCCACACGGTCGCGGTGCGGGCGCCGGCGGCCGAGGCGGACCGGGTCGCGGCGGCGCTGACCACCCTGGCCGGCGCGGCGGCGGCCGACCCGCTCTTCGCGCCGATCGAGGCGGACGGCCCGAAGCTCAAGGTGTCGGCGGACCGGCGGGTGTCCGTGCTGGAGGTCGCGACCCCGCACGCCAGCCGCACCGACGAGGCGGCCCGCTCGCTGGACCGGCTGCGCGGCGACCTCGTCCCGGCCGCGCTCGGCGGGGTGTCCGGTGTGGAGTACGCGGTCGGCGGCGACGTCGCCGACAGCGAGGACTACTCGCAGCACATCCGCGACAAGCTGCCGATCGTCATCGGCTTCGTGCTGGTGCTGACCTTCGTGGTGATGGTCCTGACGTTCCGCTCGGTGGTGATCGCGCTCAGCTCGATCCTGCTCAACCTGCTCTCCGCCGGCGCCGCGTACGGGCTGCTGGTGCTGGTCTTCCAGGGCGACTGGGCCGAGGGGCTGCTCGGCTTCACCTCGATGGGCGCGATCGTCACCTGGCTGCCGCTCTTCCTCTTCGTGGTGCTGTTCGGGCTCTCGATGGACTACCACGTCTTCGTGGTCAGCCGGATCCGCGAGGGCGTCCGGGCCGGTATGTCGAACCGGGACGCGGTGGCGTACGGGATCACCTCGTCGGCCGGCGTGGTGACCAGCGCGGCGCTCGTCATGGTCGGGGTCTTCTCGATCTTCGCCACGCTGAGCACGATCGACATGAAGCAGCTCGGCATCGGGCTGGCGGCGGCGATCCTGCTGGACGCCACGATCATCCGCGCGGTGGTGCTGCCGGCGCTGATGACGATGCTGGGCAACGCGAACTGGTGGGCCCCGAAGTTCCTGCGGGCCCGTCCCGCCGAGACCCCCATGGACCCGCCGGCCCCGACCCCGGAGCTGGTCGGCGCGCGCTGACCCCACCACGGCGCAGGCCGGACCGCGCCCGCGGTCCGGCCTGCGTCATGGCACCGGGCAGGAGACCCGCCAGGCGTCCAGCTCCCGGTCCTTGCGGATCGAGGAGAAGCCGTAGCCCACCGTGGTGACGCAGAAGTCCGCGGTCGAGCCTGTGTACTCGACGTGGAACACCGGCTTGCCCGCCTCGACGAACGGCAGCAGCTTGGCGCACAGGTTCCGCCGGACGCACTCCTGGTTGACGGCGAAGTCGAAGTCCGGCGCCAGGGCGGCCACCTGCGGCACGTCGTCGACCAGGCCGGGGGAGAGGTCCAGGGACCGGGCCAGCTCGGCCAGCCGGCGGTTGAACAGCAACTGGTCGTCGAAGCCGAGCGGGAAGCCGGAGCGGTGTGTGTACCCGTCGGCGTCGGCCAGCGCGACCGCGCCGAAGCCCTTGCCCCGGCAGAGCCGGAACCGGTCCGCCAGCACCGGCCGCAGCGCGTCCCACTGCCGGACGTCGAGCCACCGGCTCTGCGGGCGGCGGGCCGCGGCGCCGCGTACGGCGGTCGGGAAGCGGCTCGCGTCCGGGTCGGTGGGCGCGACCGTCCCGACGTGCACCTGGCAGACCAGCCGACGGTCCCGGGAGCGCAGCTCGGCGGTCTGGGCGGCGGTGGTGGCGACCGGGTCGAGCAGGAAGACGTCGGCGTCGACGGTCGGGTCCAGCACCCCGCTCAGTTGCCACTGCCACTGCCACCGTCCGGCCCACTCCGCCGGCCAGGTGGTCGGAGCGCCCGGCGGGGCGAGCGCCACCCGGCAGGCGCCGACGGTGGCCAGCAGCGCGAGGACGACACAGCCGGACAGGACCCGGCGCGGGCCCCGCCCGACGGCGCGCGTACGTGGCCGGGTCCGCATCGGCAGCTCCGCAGGTCGCGGGCGGCGGTAGTGCCGCCCGGGTGGGGTACGCCGACGCGGCGTACCTCACCCGGTCAAACGAGCGCGGACCCGGTCACGACTCGCGTTCAGCGCGGCGCGGCGAAGACCTGCGTCCAGTACGGCCCGTTGCTGCTGGCGACGCCGACGCCGATCTCGGTGAAGGCGCAGTTCAGGATGTTGGCCCGGTGACCGGGGCTGTTCATCCAGGCGTCCATCACCGCGGCGGGCGTCTTCTGGTTCCAGGCGACGTTCTCGCCGTAGGTGCGCCAGGCGTAGCCGACCCGGTCCAGCCGGTCGCCGGCGTCGCTGCCGTCGCTGCCGGTGTGCGACATGTCCTGGTGGTCGGCCTGGTCCTGGCTGTGCCGCTGGGCCGCGGTCATCAGCTTGTCGTCGATGCCCAGCGCGCCGCAGCCGGCCTTGGCCCGCTCGGCGTTGACCAGGTTCACCACCTCGCGGGCCTGGGCGCTGACCCCGCTGCCGACGGGGGCCTTCGTGCCGCCGCCGGCCGGCGCGCTGCTCCGCTCGACCGTGCGCCGCGAGGCCGCCGTGGAGCGCGACGGCGCCGGCGTCGGCTTGGCCGCCTTCGTGGGGGACGGGGTGGGCTTCACGGTGGTCGGCGCGGCGCTCGGGGTGGGCGCGGTCAGCGCGTCGGCGGGGGACCCCTCGGTGCCCGGCAGGGCAGGGGCGGCGGCGATGGTGTCGTCCACGGCGGCCGGGTCGGTCTCCGGGCCGTCGCCGCCCAGCGCGACCGCGCCCACGCCGAGGCTGACCACCAGCGTGGCGGCCGCGGCGGCGCCACCGATCAGCGTCGGGCGGGAGAAGCGGCGGGGGAAGCGGTGCCGGCCCTCGGCGGGGGGCGTCCCGGCCGGGGCGTCCCCGTGCGCCGCCAGGTCGAACGCGGCGGTCGGGGCGTCGATCGGCCAGCCCTCGGTCCCCCGCCCGTCGGCCGGGGGACCGTCACCCCGGTACGGCCCGTCCGCGCGGGCATCGGCGTCGGCGTGCCAGCGGTCGCCCGCCGCGGCCTGCCAGGTCATGGGCGGCTCCGCCTGCCACGCTGTGGACGGCTCCGCCTGCCAGGTCGCCGTCGGCTCCGCCTGCCAAATCGCGGACGGCTCGGTGGGCCCGGTCGGCCGGGTCGCCGCCGGCTCGGGGGGCTCGGCCCAGCGGGCGGTCGGCTGGTCGCGGTGCCACTCGTCGGCGGGCCGGTCCGGGTCGTCCCCGAACAGGTAGGCCGACCTCGGCTCCGGACGGTCGGTCAGCCAGGCCGGCTCCTCGCTGTGCGGCTGCTCCGGGCGCCGAGGAGCGCCGTCCGGGTCGTTCGGGTCGGTCCAGCGGTACACGCCTGTGCCTCCACGGGGTCGGTTGCGGGCCGGGGTGACGCTACGGGGCGGCCGTGAACAGCGGCAACGTGGCTAAGGAAGAGTTAAGGGGAAGTCGGACGGCCGGGTAGGGACTTCCGGGGATCCGAGGCGTAGAGTCAAGGTGTCCGGACAGAGCGTGTCCGCGCCTTGTGGCAGCCCCCCGACAAGCGGACAGGTCGACGTAGAAATGATCTACGGCCTGCGAGAACTTGACGACGGAGGGGGTATCGGCTCAATATATAGGTGTCGCCAGTCGCGCCCGGTCATGCCCAGAATCGTCTGGGTTGACAGCCGCGTACACATGGGCGCGCGTTGGCCGGCCTTTCCGGCAGCGCACATCAAGGAGTCATCATGGCTAAGGCCCTGTACGGCCACGTAGGCGCAGCGCCCGATCGGCGTCTGCTCGACGAGGTCACCCGACTGCGTGCCACGGTTCGGGCACTGGAGTTCGAGATCACGCGGCTGCGTGCCGAGAACGATCGGCTCGCGGCGGCCGCGGCGGAGGCGGACGATCTGCTCCGTCTGGCCGAGCCCGCGCTGACCTGAGCTCCGGGATCACAAAACTGAATCGCACCACGCAAAAAAGCGCGCCGACACTTCTGTGCCGGCGCGCAGCTTTGTCCGCACCCTTTCGTCGGCGCCAATTCGCGATCTTGTGCCCCGGGGAACAGTGCTAATTGGCCGCCCCGCCCCCGCCGGACGGACACCGCCCGGCCCCGCCGGACGGTACGGCTCCGCGGCGGCCAGGCGGGTCGCGTGCCGGGCGGTTGCCGGTGGCGGGTTAGTCTGCGGGTTCACCCAGGTCCGCGCAGCCGGCGACGGTACGGCGGCCACCGGACGAGGATCGAGAAGGTGCATCTCAAGAGCCTGACGGTGAAGGGCTTCAAGTCCTTCGCCTCCGCGACGACGCTGAAGCTGGAGCCGGGGATCACCTGCGTGGTCGGCCCGAACGGCTCCGGCAAGTCCAACGTCGTCGACGCCATCGCCTGGGTGCTCGGCGAGCAGGGCGCCAAGGCGCTGCGCGGCGGCAAGATGGAGGACGTCATCTTCGCCGGCACCGCCGGCCGGGCGCCGCTGGGCCGGGCCGAGGTGACCCTGACCATCGACAACACCGACGGCGCGCTGCCGATCGAGTACACCGAGGTGTCCATCACCCGCCGGATGTTCCGCTCCGGCGAGAGCGAGTACGAGATCAACGGCGACTCCTGCCGGCTGCTCGACATCCAGGAGCTGCTGTCGGATTCCGGCATCGGCCGGGAGATGCACATCATCGTCGGGCAGGGCCGGCTCGACGGCATGCTGCACGCCAAGCCGGAGGACCGGCGGGCGTTCATCGAGGAGGCGGCCGGCGTCCTCAAGCACCGCAAGCGCAAGGAGAAGGCGCTGCGGAAGCTCGACGCGATGCAGACCAACCTCAACCGGCTCACCGACCTCACCGCCGAGCTGCGCCGCCAGCTCAAGCCGCTGGGCCGGCAGGCCGAGGTGGCCCGGCGCGCCGCCGCCATCCAGGCCAACCTGCGCGACGCCCGGCTCCGGCTGCTCGCCGACGACCTGGCCACCCTCCGCGCCACCCTGGACCGGGAGATCGCCGACGAGACGGCGGTGCGCGAGCGGCGCGAGCAGGTCGAGGCCGAGCACACCGAGGTGCAGGCGCGCCTCGCCGAGCTGGAGGCGGCCCTCGCCGAGGACGCGCCGCTGCTGGCCGCCGCGCAGGACACCTGGTACAAGCTCTCCGCCCTCGCCGAGCGGTTCCGCTCGATCGAGCAGCTCGCCCGGGAGCGGCTGCGCCACCTCAGCGCCGCCGGTGACGACGAGCGCCCCGGCCGCGACCCGGACCAGCTGGAGGCCGAGGCCGAGCGGGTCCGCGAGCAGGAGGAGGAGCTGCGCGCCGCGCTCACCGACGACCAGATCCGGCTCGCCGAGGCGGTGGAGCACCGCCAGGAGCTGGAACGGCAGCTCGCCGCGGCCGAGCGCGAGCTGGTCGCCGCGGCCAAGGCGATCGCCGACCGGCGGGAGGGGCTGGCCCGGTTGACCGGCCAGGTCAACTCCGCCCGGGCCCGGACCACCAGCGCGGGCGAGGAGATCGAACGGCTCGCCGCCGCGCACGCCGACGCGCTGGCCCGGGCCGAGCAGGCGCAGGCCGAGCTGGACGCGGTGGCCGAGCAGTCCACCGAGGCGGACCGGGACAACGCCGACCTCGACGCCCGGCACGCCGAGGCGGTCGCCGCCCTGGAGCGGGCACAGGCCACGGTGCGGTCGCTGACCGACGCCGAGCGGTCGGCGGAGAAGGACGCGGCCACCTGGAAGGCCCGGGAGGAGGCGCTCGCCCTCGGCCTGCGCCGCAAGGACGGCGCGGGCGCGCTGCTGGCCCGCGCCGACGAGGTCCCGGGCCTGCTGGGCAGCCTGGCCGGGCTGCTCACCGTCGCGCCGGGGCAGGAGGCCGCCCTCGCCGCCGCGCTCGGCGGGCTCGCCGACGCGGTCGCGGTCAGCGGCGTCGACGAGGCCGTCGAGGCGATGCGGCTGCTGAAGATCTCCGACGCCGGCCGCGCCGGCCTGCTGGTCGGCAGCCCCGCCGGCCCGGGCATGGACGCCCACCCCGACGCGCTGCGGCCGAAGCTGCCCGACGGCGCCCGCTGGGCGCCCGACCTGGTGGAGTGCTCCCCGCAGATCCGGCCGGCGGTGCACCGGGCGCTGCGCGACGTGGTGCTGGTCGACGACCTCGCCGCCGCGGCCGAGGTGGTCGCCGGCAACCCGGAGCTGCGCGCCGTCACCCCCGACGGCGACGTGGTGGGGGCGTACGCGGCCGCCGGCGGGTCGGCCAAGGCGCCCAGCTTCATCGAGGTGCAGGCCGCCGTCGAGGAGGCCCGGTCGAACCGGCTCGCCGCCGAGCGCACCGGCGCGGAGCTGCGCGAACAGCTCGTCGACGCCCGCGCCGAGGTGGCCGCCGCCAAGGAGGCGGTGCAGCACGCCGCCGCCGCCAAGCGGGAGGCGGAGAGCCACCGCAACGCCGCCGCCCGGCGGCTGGCCGAGCTGGGCGCGGCGGCCCGCTCGGCGAAGGCCGAGACCGACCGGCTCGGCGAGTCCCGGGCCCGCGCGGAGGCGGCCCGGGAACGGGACCTGCTCACCCTGGCCGAGCTGGAGGAGCGGCTGCGGCTGGCCGAGGAGACCCCGGTCGACGCGGAGCCCTCCACCGAGGAACGCGACCAACTCGCCGCGATGGTGCCCCAGGCGCGGCAGAACGAGATGGAGGTCCGGCTCGCGGTGCGTACCGCCGAGGAGCGGGTCTCCTCGATCGCCGGCCGCGCCGACTCGCTGCGCCGGCAGGCCACCGCCGAGCGGGCCGCGCGGGAGCGCGCGGCGGCGCGGCGGGCGGCCCGGACCCGCGGCGCGGGGATCGCCCGCGCCGTGGCGGGCGGCGCCCGGGAGGCCCTCACCCGGCTGACCGTCTCCATCGCCGCCGCCGAGGAGCACCGCGACGCCGTGGCGCGCGAACGCGCCTCCCGCGAGGCCGAGCTCCAGGAGGTACGCGGCGCCGCCAAGCGGCTCGCCGCGGAGCTGGAGCGGCTGACCAGCCAGGTGCACCGGGACGAGGTGGCCCGCGCCGAGCAGCGGCTGCGCATCGAGCAGTTGGAGGCCAAGGCCGCCGAGGACTTCGGGCTGGACGTGGAGACGCTGGTCGCCGAGTACGGCCCGCACCAGCCCGTCCCGCCCACCCAGGCCGACGTGGCGGCCGCCGAACGGGACGGCCTGCCGGCGCCCGAGCCGGTGCGCTACGAGCGGCCGGTGCAGGAGAAGCGGGCCGCCAAGGCGGAACGGGAACTCACCCTGCTCGGCAAGGTCAATCCGCTCGCGCTGGAGGAGTTCGCCGCGCTGGAGGAGCGCTACAAGTTCCTCTCCGAGCAGCTGGAGGACCTCAAGGCCACCCGCCGCGACCTGCTCACCGTGGTCAAGGACGTCGACGACCGGATCCTCGAGGTCTTCGCCAGCGCGTTCGAGGACACGGCCCGGGAGTTCCAGCAGGTCTTCACCGTCCTTTTCCCCGGCGGCGAGGGGCGGCTCGTGCTCACCGACCCGGACGACCTGCTCACCACCGGCGTCGAGGTGGAGGCCCGCCCGCCGGGCAAGAAGATCAAGCGACTGTCGCTGCTCTCCGGCGGCGAGCGGTCGCTGACCGCCGTGGCGATGCTGGTGGCGATCTTCCGCGCCCGGCCCAGCCCGTTCTACATCATGGACGAGGTGGAGGCGGCGCTCGACGACGTCAACCTGGGCCGGTTGATCACGCTGCTGGCCCAGTTGCGGGAGAAGAGCCAGCTCATCGTCATCACGCACCAGAAGCGGACGATGGAGGTCGCCGACGCCCTGTACGGCGTGACCATGCGCAACGGGGTGACCCAGGTGATCAGCCAGCGGCTCAACCGGGCCGACGGGGACGACGAGCGGCGCGGCCGCGGCGAGGGGGACGAGTAGTGGGTCGGGAACAGGCGACGGCGCTTCTGGTGGACTTCGACGGCGTGCTGCGGCGCTGGGACCCGGCGGTGGCCGCCGGCGTGGAGCGGGAGTACGGCCTCTCCGAGGGCGTGCTCCTCGAGATCGCCATGCAGTGGGGTCGGGTCCAGCCGGTGCTCACCGGCCAGGTCAGCCACGCCGACTGGATGACCAGCGTGGTCGACGCGCTGGCCGGGCAGGCCGGCGGGCCGGAGCGCGCCCGGGCCGCGGTCGAGCAGTGGCAGCGCTACCGGGGCGAGGTGGACACCGAGGTGCTCGACTTCGTCCGCGAGGTGCGCGCCGGCGGCCTCCCGGTCGGCCTCGCCACCAACGCCACCGACCTGCTCGACGACGACCTGGCCGCGCTCGGCCTGGTCGGCGAGTTCGACGCGGTGGTCAACTCGTACCGACTCGGGGTGAACAAGCCGGCCAAGGAGTACTTCCAGGCCGCCTGCCGGGCGGTGGCCACCCCGCCGGACCGGGTGCTCTTCGTCGACGACGAGGACTGGTCGGTGCGCGGCGCCCGGGCCGCCGGGCTGTCGGCGCTCCGCTGGGCCGGCCGCCCCGAGGACCTGCGCTACCTGCGGGCGGCGCTCGCGTACTGAGGCACGCTCGCGTGTCGGGACGGGCGGCGCGGGGCCCGTGGGCGGCGCTCGGATGCGCGGCGCCGCCCGGGCCGGTCACTCCCCGGTGGCGCCGTCGATGCGTTCGCGGATCAGGTCGGCGTGGCCGTTGTGCCGGGCGTACTCCTCGATCAGGTGCACGTAGACCCAGCGCAGGTTGAACGTCCGGCGCTTCGGGCCGACCTCGGTGAAGGTCTCGTCGAGCGAGCGGCCCGCGGCGGCGGCCCGGGCCAACTCGACCTCGCGGTGGAAGGTGGCGAAGTCGGCCTCGGCGTCGGCGTTGCTGACGTCGTGGTCGGCGTCCGGGTTGTCCGGCGTAAAGTAGGGGTAGTCGACCCGCTGGCCGGCGAAGTTCTCCCGGAACCACCAGGCCTCCACCTCGGCCAGGTGCCGGACGAGGCCGAGCAGGGTCAGCCCGGACGGCTCGACGCTCGGCGTCTTCAACTGCTCGGCGGTCAGCCCGGCGCACTTGAGCAGCAGGGTCTGCCGGTGGTAGTCGAGCCAGCCCTCCAGCATGGTGCGCTCGTCGCCGACGTAGGGCTCGGGGGTGCGGGTGATCTCCGGTGCTCTCCAGGTCATGCCGGCCATCCTGGCCGGGGGGACCGAAAACCGCGACCGCTTATCCGGGCACCACGACCTGTCAGGGCACCACGACGACCGGCCAGCGGCCGGCCCGGACCAGGCGGGTGGCGACCGAGCCGACCAGCCGGTGCCCGGCCTGCTCGGACGAGCCGACGACCACCAGGTCCGCCCGGAACTCGTCGGCCGCCGCGCGCAGTTCGGCGTACGCGTCCCCGCGCCGGCACAGGAAGGTGACCGGCAGGCCGAGTTCCTCGGCGCCGCGCCGGCACTCCCGGCGCAGCTCCGCGGTCAGCTCGTCCTGACCGCGCCGCACCTCCCCGGCGTCCAGGCCCGGCACCAGGGTGGCCAGCCCCGGCGGGGCGCTGACGTGGACCACCACCAGGGCGGAGCCCTGCCGGCGGGCCAGCCCTGCCGCGTACCAGCCGGCGCGCTCGGAGGTGCGGCTGCCGTCCAGGCCGACCAGCACCACCCGGGGTCCGTCCGTGCCGCGCTCGTAGGGCAGCGGCCGGGTGCGCGGGCCGTACTCCTCCCGCTCGGCGGGTGCGTCCGGGATCATGTCGGCTCCGTCCTTTCCCGTTGCCCTAGGCAACAACTTGCCGCGGCCGGGCGGTATTCCGGCGGCCTAGAAGTACTCCTCGTTGAAGCGGCGCAGCAGCCGGGCGAACTCCTCGACGTCGACGGCCGACCAGCTGTCGAGGGTCTGCCGGAAGCGTTCGAGCCGGCCGCACTGGGCGGCGTCGAACCGGCGCTGCCCCTCCTCGGTCAGGCTGAGCTGTGCGGCGCGCCGGTCCGTCGGGTCGGGATCGCGCCGGATGAGGCCGAGGCCCTCCAGCCCGTGGATCTGCCGGCTCAGCGTCCCCTTGCCGACGCCGAGGCGGGCGGCCAGGTCGGTGAGCCGGACCGAGCCGCACCGGCGCAGCCACAGCAGCAGCCCGTACGCGTTGGGCTCGAGGTGGGGATGCACCTCGCGGGCGATCTCCCAGGAGACCGCGCGCCCCCGGCGCAGCAGGGCGGTCAGCTCGTGCTCGACGGCCCGCATCGCCTCCGGCAGGTGCTCGTCCACGGTGGTCAGCGTACGGCCGACGGCTCAGCCGCCGTCGGCCAGGCGCTGCCGCATCACCGGCCGCAGGTGGCCGTCGCTCGTGGTGCCCTCGATGGTCACCTCGGCCGCCCGCCCGGTGTGCACCAGCGTGGCGACCGCGTTGCCGAAGTAGGGGCCGGCCAGCCGCTTCCAGCGGAACGGCGGGCGGCGCACCCCGGCCGAGCGGGCGAGCGCCCGGGTGGCCCCGGCGGGCCCGGCCGACCAGCCCAGCCGCATCAGCGGCCGCATCCCGGCGGGCACCTGGTTGTGGATGGGCGAGCAGGTGAGCTGGTGCACCGGGGTGACCACGCTCCGGTCGTCGAACCGGGCCCGCGCCACGTACGAGTGGTGCACGTCGCCGGAGAGCACGCTGATCGAGGCCGGCGGCGCGTACGCCGGCCCGGCCCCGACCCGGTCGCCGGGCTCGCCGGGGGTGCCGCTGCCGATCCGGGCGAACAGCGCGCCCAGCGCGTCGAACGAGCGGCGGAAGGCGGCCCAGTGCTCCAGGTCCAGCGCCCGGCGCAGCCTCTCCGACAGGCGCCCGACCCAGCGCCGCCGGGAGTCCGCGAGCCTCTCGTTCCACGCCTCCACGTGGTGGATGCCCGGCGGCAGCAGCCACGGCAGCGAGGCGCCGACCACGAGGTGGTCGTAGACGCCGTGGGCCCGGTCGAGGAACCAGGACCACTCGCCCGGGGGCAGCATCGCGCGCTGGCCGGACTCCAGCACCCGGCTGCACCGGTTGTCCAGCATCACCAGCCGGGTCCGGCCCAGGTCCAGCGCGTAGCTCCACTGGTACTGCACGGCCCGCCACCGTTCGGTGTCGTGGGCGAGGTCGGCCTCGGTGTCGACCCGCTGGCCGAACTCGCGCAGCACCCCCGTGGCGTCCTCCGCCGCGCTGACCTTGGCGAAGACCGGGTCGGCGGCGATCTCGTCGGGGGAGAGGTTGCCCAGGTGCTGGTAGACCCAGTAGGACGCCAGGCCGCTGGCGATGCGCTCCGCCCACCAGGGCTGCTCGCGCATGTCGGCCCGCCAGGCGGCCGAGGTGTTCCAGTCGTCGATGATCTCGTGGTCGTCGAAGATCATCACGCTCGGCACGGTGGAGAGCAGCCACCGGATCTCCGGATCGCGCCAGGACTCCAGGTAGAGCTTGGTGTACTCGTCGAAGCTGACCACCTGGTCGCTCGGCGCGCCCTTCGGCCGCCGCCGGCGCCGCTTCAGCAGCCGCCGCACCGTGGGGGAGGTCACGTCGGCGTAGACCTGGTCGCCGAGGAGCACCAGCAGGTCGGGCAGGTCGGCCGGGTCGGGGTCGGCCATCAGCCGCCGGGCGTACGCGTCGAGCGCGTCCGGCGGCAGCCGCCGGGTGGTGGCGTGCTGGGTGGTCTCCCGGCAGGAGCCGAAGACCAACCGGACCGGCTGGTCGAGGTCGTCGGCCGCCCGGGTGCGGATGACGCTGGGCGGGAACCCGCTCTTCGCCACCGGCCAGGCGACCTCGTCGTCGATCAGCACCTCGTAGGTCGTCGCGCTGTCCGGGGTGAGCCCCTCCACCACGACGAGCGCGTAGTGGTGCTCGTACGCGGAGAAGGTGGGCGCGGTGCCGTGGGCGCCGTCGGCGGTGCGGACGGTGACCACGGCGGGCGCGCTGGTCTCGACCCAGACGGTGGCCCGCGTCCCGACCACCCGCCGCAGCAACGGGCCGATGAGCAGGTGTGCCGCGGGCATGGTCGACCTCCAGGTGAGCGGACTTCATCTTTACTACCCGGCCGGCGGTCGCACCACTGCTGGCTGTGACCGAGCCTACCGCCGGCTTCCGGACCCCCCGGCGGGAGCGGTGGCTGGGACAGCTTCGCCGGCATCTGACAGGATTCCGGCATGACCGAATACCTCCTCATCGCACTCGCCCTGCTCGGCGTGCTGATCCTTGGCGGCATCGGGCTGGTCGTGCCGCGGCTGCGCCGGCGCCCGGAGCCGCCGCTGCCCGAGACGGAGGTCGAGACCCGGGCCGAGGAGGACCTGGCCGGCCCGCCGGTGCAGGCGCCGGAGGCCGAACTGTCCACCGGGATCCTGGTGGAACCGCCGGTGGTGGAGGCCCCGGCGCCGGTGCTGGAGGTCCCCGAGCCGACCGCCGGGCGGCTGGTCCGGCTGCGCTCCCGGCTGTCCCGCTCGCAGAACGTCTTCGGCAAGAGCCTGCTCGGCCTGCTCAGCCGCGACCACCTCGACGAGGACGCCTGGGAGGAGATCGAGGACAGCCTGATCACCGCCGACGTCGGCATCGACGCCACCCGCGACATCGTCGACCGGCTGCGCGAGCGGACCCGCGTCCTCGGCACCCGCTCCGCGTCCGAGCTGCGCGCGCTGCTCGCCGCCGAGCTGGTCAACGCGCTCGACCCGACCCTGGACCGGTCGCTGCGCACGGCCCCGAAGGAGGGCGTGCCGGCGGTGCTGCTGGTGGTCGGCGTCAACGGGGCGGGCAAGACCACCACCTGCGGCAAGATCGCCCGGGTGCTGGTCGCCGACGGCCGCAGCGTGCTGCTCGGCGCCGCCGACACCTTCCGGGCCGCCGCCGCCGACCAGTTGGAGACCTGGGGTGGGCGGGTCGGCGCGGAGACCGTCCGCGGCCCGGAGGCGGCCGACCCGGCCAGCGTGGCCTTCGACGCCGTCAAGCGCGGCATCGACACCGGCGTGGACACCGTGCTGATCGACACCGCCGGCCGGCTGCAGAACAAGGTCGGCCTGATGGACGAGCTGGGCAAGGTCAAGCGGGTGGTGGAGAAGCACGGCCCGATCGACGAGACACTGCTGATCCTCGACGCCACGACCGGGCAGAACGGGCTGGAGCAGGCCCGGGTCTTCACCGAGGTGGTCAACGTGACCGGCGTGGTGCTCACCAAGCTCGACGGCACCGCCAAGGGCGGCATCGTGATCGCCGTGCAGCGCAAGCTGGGCATCCCGGTCAAGCTGGTCGGGCTCGGCGAGGGCAAGGACGACCTGGCGCCGTTCGACCCCGCGCAGTTCGTCGACGCGCTGCTCGGTACCGAGCCGCTCGCCCGGGACGCGTAACCTCGCAGTGACGACCGACGACCGCGCCTACGCCGGGTGGCGCGACCCCAGCCACCCGTCGCAGCGCCTCGGGAGACCGTACGTGACTTCGCAGGAGATCCCGCTGCACGGCGGGAACGTCAGCACCGTGGTCCGGGTCGGCGACACGGTCCGGCGCAACGCCGGGCCGTGGACGCCCTCGGTGCACGCCCTGCTGCGCCACCTCGAGTACGTGGGGTTCACCGGCGCCCCCCGCGCGCTCGGCATGGACGAGCGCAACCGTGAGGTCCTGTCGTACCTGGAGGGGGAGTGCGGGGAGTACCCGCTGGCCCCGCACTGGGTCACCGACGAGGCGCTGGTGACCGTCGCCACCATGCTGCGGATGTTCCACGACGCCCAGTACGGCTTCGTGCCGCCGCCCGGGGCGGTCTGGCGCTCGTTCGGCCCGCCGCCGCCGGACACCGAGGTGATCTGCCACCACGACGCCGCCCCGCACAACGTCATCTGGCGGCCCGACGGCACCCTCGGGCTGATCGACTTCGACCTCGCCTCGCCCGGCGCGCGGATCTACGACGTGGCGTACGCGGCCTGGACCTGGGTGCCGATCTTCTCCGACCGGGACTCGATCACGCTCGGCTGGAAGCACCCCGACCGGCCGCGCCGGCTGCGCCTCTTCGCCGACGCGTACGGGCTGATCCCGCGGGACCGGCACCGGCTGATCCGGACCATCCGCAAGCGGATCGTGGACCACGTGGAGGGCATCCGCCGGATGGCCGCCGCGGGCGAGCCGGCGTTCGTCCGGATCGTGCACAAGGGGCACCTGCGCCGGCCGATGCGGGACCTGCGGCTGCTCGACTACGAGCGCAACGCCCTGGAGCACGCGCTGCGCTGAGCGGTTCGTGCCGCCGTGCGGCGGTGGTGAGGTTCTCTTCACACGTCCGAAACAAGCCGTCACCGTCCGGAAATCGACGGGTGACGTTGGGGGAAACAGGGAGCGAGCAGGCTTCCGCGCATCCGGCGTACGGGCGACGCTGCCCCGGAAGCCGGGAAGGAGGGACTTCACCTTTAGGAGGCCAGCGTGCCTGAGGCACCCACGATCGATTCCGGCAACACCGTCTGGTTGCTGGTGTCGACGGCGCTCGTGCTGCTCATGACGCCCGGACTGGCGCTGTTCTACGGCGGCCTGAACCGGGCCAAGGGTGTACTGAACATGATGATGATGAGCTTCTCCGCGATCGGGCTCATCTCCGTTTTGTGGTGGTTCTACGGTTTCAGCATCGCGTTCGGCAGCGATGTCAACGGCTTCTGGGGCGACCCGGGCGCCTACCTCGGCACCAAGACCTTCCTCGCCGAGACCGACCTCTGGGGCGCGACGGCGGAGAACCCGAGCGGCATCGGCGTCCCGCTCTACGTGTTCATGGCCTTCCAGATGGTCTTCGCCGTGATCACCGTCGCGCTGATCAGCGGCGCGATCTCCGACCGGGCGAGGTTCGCCGGCTGGCTGCTGTTCGCGTTCGGCTGGGCGACGCTCGTCTACTTCCCGGTCGCCCACTGGGTGTGGGGCGGCGGCATCATCGGCGGCGACATCCACGCGCTCGACTTCGCCGGCGGCACCGCCGTGCACATCAACGCCGGCGCGGCGGCCCTGGCCCTGGTGCTGGTGCTCGGCAAGCGGCTCGGTTGGCCCCGGGAGGGCATGAAGCCGCACAACATCCCGCTCGTGGCGCTCGGCGCCGGGCTGCTCTGGTTCGGCTGGTTCGGCTTCAACGCCGGCTCCGAGCTCACCGTCGACTCGGTCGCCGGCCTCGCCTTCCTCAACACCCAGCTCGCCACCGCCGCCGCGGTGCTCGGCTGGATCGCCGTCGAGTGGATCAAGGACAGGAAGCCGACGATGGTGGGCGCCTCGTCCGGCGCCGTCGCCGGCCTGGTCGCCATCACCCCGGCCTGCGGCTTCGTCGCGCCGTGGGCGGCGGTGCTGCTCGGCGTCGTCGCCGGGGCGGTCTGCGCGCTGGCCATCAGCCTCAAGTACAGGCTCGGCTACGACGACTCGCTCGACGTGGTCGGCGTGCACTTCGTCGGCGGCTGGATCGGCTCGCTCTGGCTCGGCCTGTTCGCCACCAACTCGGTCAACGGCGCGATCAGCGACGTGGTCGGCGCCTCCGACGGGCTCTTCTACGGTGGTGGGGCGACCCAGCTCGGCCGGCAGGCCCTGGCCGGCCTGATCGTCACCGTCTGGTCCTTCGGGGTCGCCTGGGTGCTCGCCTTCGTGATCGAGAAGACGATCGGCTTCCGGATCCGGGCCGAGGACGAGGTCGGCGGCATCGACATCGCCGAGCACGCCGAGAGCGGCTACGACCTGTCGCCGGCCGCGGGCAGCGGCGGCGGCAGCGCCTTCGCCATGGCCGGGCTGACCGGCGCCAAGCAGACGGCGGAACCGGCCGCGCCCGCCGCGTCCCCCGCCGAGCCGGCCGCCGAGCCGGTCGACGAGAAGGTCGCCGGTTAACGTTCCTGTGATGGAGGGGTTGGACATGAAGCTGGTGACCGCGGTCATCAAGCCGTACCAGCTGGACGCGGTGAAGGAGGCCCTGCACGCCCTCGGCGTGGCCGGCCTGACCGTCAGCGAGGTCCAGGGCTACGGCCGGCAGAAGGGGCACACCGAGGTCTACCGGGGTGCCGAGTACACGGTCGAGTTCCTGCCCAAGATCCGGGTGGAGGTGCTCACCGACGAGATCGACGTGGAGAAGATCGTCGACGCCGTCGTGGCCGCCGCCCGGACCGGCAAGATCGGCGACGGGAAGGTCTGGGTGACCTCCGTCGACGAGGTCGTCCGGGTACGCACCGGCGAGCGCGGCCTCGACGCGCTCTGACCGGGCCGCGACCGACATGACCCCGTCGATCGAGAGGAACGCGGTGGGAGCCGCCGGCGACGGCGGCGCGGACCTCCCGATCGACGGGGTCGTCGGGGGCGTCGGGGAGGCGGCGCGGGCCGCGCGCGCCGACGCCCACGACCGGTGGCTGCGCGAGCTGCTGCCGGACCGGCCCGGGGTGGCGCTCGTCGCCGTCGGCGGGCTGGGGCGGCGGCAGTGCGCGCCGCACGGCGACCTCGACCTCGTGCTGCTGCACGCCGGGGTGCCCGGCGTGGAGGAGCTGGCCGCCTCGCTCTGGTATCCGGTCTGGGACGCCGGCCTGCGGCTGGACCACTCCGTCCGGACCGTCGCCGAGGCGTTGGAGGTCGCCCGGGACGACGTGAAGGTCGCCCTCGGGCTGCTCGACGCGCGGCTGGTCGCCGGGGACGCCGCGCTCGCCGACACCCTCGTCCGGGCCGCCGCCGACCACTGGCGGCGGACCGCCGTGCGGCAGCTGCCCGGGCTGCGGGAGCTGACCGCCGCCCGCTGGGAGGCCCACGGCGAGCTGGCCTTCCTGCTCGAAGGCGACCTGAAGGAGGCCGCCGGCGGGCTGCGCGACGTCGGCATCCTGCGGGCGATCGCCACCGCCGGGATCACCGACGCCCTGCGCCCCGCCGTCCACGCCGCGCACCGGCGGCTGCTGGACACCAGGGACGCGCTGCACGTGCAGGTCGGCCGCCGGATCGACCGGCTGGTCGCCCAGGAACGCGACGGCGTCGCCGCGCTGCTCGGCCTGCGCCAGCTCCCGCCCGGCGCGCCCGACACCGCGCGGCCCCGACCACCCCGCCCCGGCGCGTCGGACGCCGCGCTCGCAGCCGTCGGCGACGGCGACGCGCTGCTGCGCCGGATCGCCGGGGACGCCCGGACCGTCAGCCACGCCCTCGACGACGCCTTCCGCGCCGCCGACCGGCTCCGCTCCGGCCGCCGCCGGGGAGCCGACGGTCGGCCGCTGCGCCGGCCGGTCGCCCGGGACGTCGTGGCGCACGACGGCGAGCTGGTGCTGGCCCGCACCGCGATCGGCGCGCGGCCCGACCCGAGCCTGTCGCTGCGGGTCGCCGCCGCCGCGGCCACCACCCGGCTGCCGATCGCCCGGGCCACCTGCGAGTGGCTCGCCGCGTACTGCCCGCCGCTGCCGGCGCCGTGGCCGGCCGAGGCCCGGGCCGCGCTGATCACCCTGCTCGGCGCCGGTCCCGGCCTGGTGCCGGCCTGGGAGACCTGCGACCGGTACGGGCTGATCGAGGGCTGGCTGCCCGAGTGGACCCGGCTGCGCAGCCTCCCGCAGCACAACCCGGTACACCGGTTCACCCTCGATCGGCACCTGGTGCAGACCGCGTCCGAGGCCAGCCGGTACACCCGCGAGGTCGACCGCCCCGACCTGCTGCTGCTCGGCGCCCTCCTGCACGACATCGGCAAGGGGCTGCCGGGAGACCACAGCACCGTCGGCGCGCCGCTGGCCGAGGCGGTGGCCGCCCGGATCGGCCTGCCCGGGCCGGAGGCCGCGCTGATGGGCACGCTGGTCCGGCTGCACCTGCTGCTGCCCGACGTGGCCACCCGGCGTGACCTCGCCGACCCGGTCACCATCGCCGGGGTGGCGGAGCGGGTCGGCGACACCAGCACCCTGGACCTGCTGCACGCCCTGGTCCGCGCCGACGCCGCGGCCACCGGCCCCGCCGCCTGGTCGGACTGGAAGGGCCGGCTGGTCGCCGAGCTGGTCGCCCGGGTACGCACCGCGCTGGACACCGGCGCGCTGCCCGCCCCGCCCGCCCCGGACCCGGCGCTGCTGGCGGGGCCCCTGCCGGTCGTACACCTGACGGGGGACCGGGTGGCGGTGGCGGCGGCGGACCGGCGTGGCCTGCTCGCGACGGTGGCCGGCTGTCTGGCCCTGCACCGGCTCGAGGTGCTCTCCGCCGACGCCTCCACGGTCGACGGCCGGGCCCTGGTCGAGTGCCGGGTGCAGCCCCGGTACGGCCTCGCGCCCGACCCGATCGCCCTCGGCGCCGACCTGCGCCGCGCGGTGAACGGCGACGTCTCGGTGACCCAGCGGCTGCGCGGTCGGGCCCTGGCGGCGCGGGCCGAGGGGGCCGCGCCCCGGGTGGTCTGGCACCGGGAGGCGGCCACCGACGCCGTGCTGCTGGAGCTGCGCGCCGCCGACGCGGCCGGCCTGCTCTACCGGGTCACCTGCGCCCTCGACGAGGCCGGCGCCCAGGTGCGCGCGGCCCGCATCTCCACCCTCGGCGGGGACGTGGTGGACGCCTTCTACCTGGTCGGCGGCTGGCCGGACGACGCCGCCCGCGCCCGGCTGGCGGCCGCGGTGCTGGCCGCCGTGTGAGGAGGGGCCCCGGTCGCCGCCCGCGGCGGGATGCCCTGCCGGCGCGGCCCCCGGCCGGCCCGCGGCCCGCGTCGGCGGGGCCGGCTGCGCCCGGCCCGGAGCGGCCGTGCGGGCGGCCGGATACCCTAGCGGTGGCCGGACGCCTCGCCCGGTCGCCGATGTGCCCGCCGGAACACTGACAAACGGGATGTTCGCGTGTTTGACACCTTGAGTGACCGCCTGTCCGGGATCTTCACCAAGCTCCGCGGCAAGGGTCGGCTCACCGACGCCGACATCGACGCCACCGCGCGTGAGATCCGCCTCGCGCTGCTGGAGGCGGACGTCGCGCTGCCGGTGGTCAAGGGCTTCATCTCGAACGTCAAGGAGCGGGCGCGCGGCGCCGAGGTCTCCCAGGCGCTCAACCCCGCCCAGCAGATCATCAAGATCGTCAACGACGAGCTGGTCAACGTGCTCGGCGGCGAGGGACGGCGGCTCCAGTTCGCCAAGCAGCCGCCGACCGTGATCATGCTCGCCGGCCTCCAGGGCTCCGGCAAGACGACCCTCGCCGGCAAGCTGGCCCGCTGGCTCAAGGCCCAGGGGCACCAGCCGCTGCTGGTCGCCGCCGACCTCCAGCGCCCCAACGCCGTCGGGCAGCTCCAGGTGCTCGGTGGCCGCGCCGGCGTCGAGGTGTACGCCCCGGAGCCCGGCAACGGCGTCGGCGACCCGGTGCAGGTCGCCCGCGCCTCGATCGAGCACGCCCGGCGGGCGGCCCGGGACATCGTCATCGTCGACACCGCCGGCCGGCTCGGCATCGACGCCGAGATGATGCAGCAGGCCGCCGACATCCGCGACGCGGTCGACCCGGACGAGGTCATCTTCGTCATCGACGCCATGGTCGGCCAGGACGCGGTGCGCACCGCCGAGGCGTTCCGCGACGGCGTGGGCATCACCGGCGTGGTCCTCTCCAAGCTCGACGGCGACGCCCGCGGCGGCGCCGCGCTGTCGGTCCGGGAGGTCACCGGGCAGCCGATCCTCTTCGCCTCCACCGGCGAGAAGCTGGAGGACTTCGACGTCTTCCACCCCGACCGGATGGCGAGCCGGATCCTCGGCATGGGCGACGTCCTCACTCTGATCGAGCAGGCCGAGCAGGCCTTCGACGCCGATCAGAAGGAGAAGATGACCGCCAAGCTGATGGGCGGCGAGCAGTTCACCCTGGAGGACTTCCTCGACCAGCTCATCGCGGTCCGCCGGATGGGCCCGATCGCCAACGTGCTGGCCATGATGCCCGGCATGGGGCAGATGAAGGACCAGCTCGCGGAGCTGGACGACAAGCACTTCGACCGGGTCACCGCGATCATCCGGTCGATGACGCCGGGCGAGCGCAGCAACCCGAAGATCATCAACGGCTCCCGCCGGGCCCGCATCGCCAACGGCTCCGGCGTCACGGTGATGGACGTCAACCAGCTGCTCAACCGCTTCGCCGACGCACAGAAGATGATGAAGCAGATGGGCGGCATGATGGGCCTGCCCGGCGGCGGTCGGCGCAAGGCGACCAAGTCGCCGAAGAACAAGCGCAAGGGCACCAAGGGCGGCAACCGGCCGCGCGCCGGGGCGGGCGCCGGGATGCCGGGCGGGTTCCCGGGCGGCATGCCCCAGCTCCCGCCGGGCATGGACCCGAACGACCTGGCCGCCGGCCAGGGCCTGCCGCCGGGCTTCAAGCTGCCGAAGATCGACTTCAACAAGCTCGGCAAGGGCGGTGACGGCCGGCCCCGCTGAGGCGTGTCGGTGGCGGCGGGTGACGTGACCTTGCTTCCACACCGAGGACCTCTCCGTCGCCGAGCGGCCCTGGCAGGTCTCCGTCGACCCGCCCGCGCCGACGACGCGGCGGGCCGGGCTGCTCCGCGCGCGACGGGGACCGACCCCACCGCTGCGCACGGGCGGGGCCCGGCCGTGACCGGCCGGGCCCCGCTTTCCGTGCGACAGGTCAGGACACCAGGTCCGGCCGGTCGGTGACCCGCAGCGCGTTGACGATCGGCGCGCCGTAGCCCTTGTGCGTCACGAACCGCACGTTGAGCTGGCCGTCCGTCACCCGCACCGTGTACGTCCGGTTCAGCGCGGCGAAGCTGCCCACCGCACCGGCCACGTCCAGGGACGGCAGCACCTCCTGGCCTTCGAGCAGCACGTCGAAGACCCGCTTGTCCGGCGACTGCGGCCGGACCTCGGCGAAGTCCAGTTCGACCGTGTAGTGGCCGTCCGCCAGCCCGTCGACGCGGTACTCGTACATCCCCTCCCGCTGGTCCGCGAAGCGGGCCGGGTCGTTGGTGCCGGTGATCGGGGTGTTGGTCGACCGCGCGTTGGAGTTGCCGAGGTAGCCCGCGCCGCCGGCGGTCCAGGCCCGGTCCGGCGACCAGGTCTGACCCTCCACGTCGGCCCGCGCCGCGCCGGCCCCGGCGTTGACCGCCAGGACGTAGCTCGGCACCACGAGGGTGACCGGGACGAGAAGGACCGGCTGGCGGCCGCTGGCCGAGGTGATCCGCAGCTTGGCCCGGTGGTGGGTGCCGGGGGTCAGCCCGGCGGTGCTGACCGCCACGCCGACGGTGTGCCGGCCGCCGCTGGCCAGGCTGGCGGTGGCTCCGGTGAGGCTCAGCCAGCCGATGTCCTGCGGCGCCCCGTCGGCGTTCAGTTCGGTGACCGTGACGTCGGTGCCGAGCGCGCCCGTGTTGCTGAGGGCGACCTGACGGCCGCGGGTCTGGTCGGCCGGGGCGACGACGGCCAGTTCGCTGGTCGGGGTGACGACCCGGGCGGTCCGCAGCGCCGCCGAGCGCACCTCGGCGCCGCCGGCCGGCACGGTCACCGTGCCCACCGCCGACTCGTAGTGCTCCCTCTCGATGCCGAACCCGACGGCGCCGGTCGGGGCCTGGATCAGGTACGACCCGTCGGCCTCGGTCGTCTCCGTGGCGGTCGCGTCGCCCACCCGGGCGGTCACCGTGGCACCGGCGACCGGATGCCCGTCGTTGGCGTCGGTGACCACGCCGGAGAGCACGCCGGTGCGCGTGGTGCGGAACGCGATCGCGGTGCCGTCGGCCACCGCCCGGGCGTTGTACGAGTACTCGAACCCGACGGTGCCGTCGACGTTCTCCAGGCCGATCGTCGCCCCGGTGCCGGTCTCCGCGCCGGTGCCGTCGACGTCGGCGTACCGGTAGGTGATCGAGCCGTCCTCGCTGATGGCGGCGCTGAAGGTCAACCGCATCGACCGGTCGGCGAAGAGCGCGACGTTACGCCACTCCACGACGAAGGTGCGGTGCGGCCGGGCGCCGGTGACGGCGGTGTAGACCCCCGAGTCGGCCTCCACGTAGAGGTCGTCCCAGAACGGGAAGAGCGCGAGGTCGGGGTTGGCGGTGTTCGGCAGGGCGGTGTTGGCGCGGCTGGTCGACGCGGTGTCGAAGCCCAGCACGCCGTTGGTGCTCACCCACGCCTGCCGGTAGGACTTGCCGTACAGCGGCACCCGGAAGGGCAGCGTGACGGGGGCGGTCCGGTCGTCCCCGGTCAGCGGCATCAGCTCCGTGCCGTTGACGAAGGAACCGCCGGCCGCGCCGCACGCGTACCCGAAGGCGTCCACCCGGTCGGGCAGGCTGACGTCCAGGACGGTGTCCGCGCCGACCGCCGCCGGCCGGGTCACCACGTCCGAGCAGCGGTACGCGTGCGCGAAGCGGACGTCGTACGTGCCCTGCGGCACGGTCACGCGGTAGCGGCCCTGCTCGTCGGCGGTGGTGGCGAGCGGGGTGCCGAGGACCGTGACGCTGGCGCCGCCGGCCGGGCCGGCCGAGGTGCGCACCGTGCCGCTGAGCGTGGCCGAGGGCGCCTGCTCGACGGTGATGTCCGCCTCGATCGTCTGGTTCTCGGTGACCGTCACCGAGGTGGTCGCCGTCAGGTAGCCGAACTTGCTCACCGAGACGGTGTACGCGCCGACCATCAGCCGGTCGAACGCGTACGACCCGTCGGCGGCGGTGGTGGCGGCACGTCCCATCGGGCCGCTGACCGTCACGCTGGCCCCGGCCAGCGGGGTGCCGCCCGAGGTGACCTGGCCGCCCAGCGCGCCGAGGGCGCCCCGGGGGGTGGCGTTGACCGCCGCGTACGCGTCGAGCCGGCCCTCGCCGAAGACGTTGTTGTCGTCGACGGTGCCACCGCAGGTGAGCGCGTTGACGTCGATCGCGGTGTCGTCCAGGATGCGCCGGGTCTCGGCGATGTCGCCCTGGATGGCCGGCGAGGCCGACCACATCAGCGCCACGGTCGCCGCGGTGTGCGGCGAGGCCATCGAGGTGCCGCTGAAGGACGCGTAGCCGCCCGGCACCGAGGAGCGGACGTTGGCGCCCGGCGCGGCGATGTTCGGCTTGATGTCGCTGTTCTCGCCGGTGCCCCGGCTGGAGAAGCTGGCGATCGCGTTGTTCACGTCGAACGCGCCGGAGCTGTAGCTGATCGTGTAGGACCCGGGGCTGCCCGAGGTGTTGCAGCTCGGGCCGCTGTTGCCGTTGGAGAAGGCCGGGAAGATGCCGGCGGCCACCCACGACGAGACGGTCTCGGTGTACCACGGGTCGTAGGCGCTGGAGCCCCAGGAGTTGTTCACGACGTCGGGGGCGAGGTCGGGGCGCGGGTTGGCGCCGTTGAGGTCGGTGGGGGCGACGATCCACTGGCCGGAGGCGAGCAGCGACGCCCGCGAGCAACTGCTGCTCTCGCAACCCTTGGCGGCGATCCACCGGGCGCCCGGGGCCACGCCGATCACGTTCGCGCCGTCCGAGCCGACCATGGTGCCCATGGTGTGCGTGCCGTGGTCGTTGTTGTCGCACGGGGCGGCGGTGGGGCAGACGTCGGCCGGGTCGAACCAGTTGTAGTTGTGGTCGAGCGTGCCGTCGCCGTTGCGGCCCCGGTAGCTGGCGGCCACGGCGGGGTGGGTGACGTCGACCCCGCTGTCGATGTTGGCGACCACGACGCCCTCGCCGCGCACGCCCAGCTCGTTCCAGACCCGGGGGGCGCTGACCCGGTCGATGTTCCACTCCGCCGCGTCGGTGGCGGGAACGGTCTCGCCGGGCAGCGGCTTCGGGATGTCGACCGGGTCGTCGGCGAGGATCTCGGCCACGTCGGAGCGCACGGCGAGGTCGCCGAGCAGGTCGGCGTCGCCGGTCACCTTGATCGCGTTGACCAGCCAGAACGGGGTGAACTCGGCGCCCTTCGCGGTCAGCATGGCGCGCAGGCCCGCCTGGCTGCGCGCGGCGTGCGCGGTCTTGGTGCGGTGGACGTGCGCGGCCTTGTCCGCCTTGCGCTTCAGCTTGGCCGCGCCGGACAGGTCCGCCTTGCTGTCCAGGAAGACCCAGAAGCTGGCCTTGGTCTGGCCGGCGAGCCGGGTGGTGACCTTCCTGTCGACCTTCTCGGCCACCGCCCTGGCCTCCGCCCGGGCGGGATCCGGTCCGGCGGCGGCGGGTCCGCCGGCGCCGATCGGGACGGTGAGGCCGACCGCCAGGCCGACCACTGCCATTCGCCATCGTCGTGCTGCCACTGTCTCGACGCTCCTTCGTGAGGCGAAACTGCGCATGCCCTGGTGTGCGGGCACTTTCGGAGCATCCTGGCGACGGAAGATCCCTTCATCAAGACATGTGTAAATAAAGGAATCTGTCAATCAGCCGTTCGTTCCGCTCCGTGTCGAGGCGACAGCGGAGGGGAGTCGCCGCTGCGAAGGCGGCCGGGCGGCCTGCCGCCCGCCGAGGCCGGCCCGCGCGGACCGGCCCGCGCGGACCGGGGAGAATGGCCCGGACCGCCCTTTCGCTCGCAGACCGGAGGACGCATGGCCTGGCACGTACGCGGCGTGGTGCTGCCCGACGACGAGGTCCGTGACCTGTGGCTGGTCGGGGACCGGGTGACCTTCACCCCGGTCCCGGGGGCGGAGACCATCGCGGACGGCGGTTTCGTGCTGCCCGGCCTGATCGACGCGCACTGCCACATCGGCATCGCGCGGGGCGGCGCGCCGATCACCTCGATCGACCAGGCCCGCGAGCTGGCCCGCACCGACCGGGACGCCGGCGTCCTCGCGATCCGCGACGCCGGGTCGCCGTATCCGTACCCCGAACTGGACGACGCCGAGGACCTGCCGCGGCTGGCCCGCGCGGGCCGGCACATCGCGCCGCCGAAGCGCTACCTGCGCGACATCGGCGTGGAGGTCGGCGCGGCGGAGGTCGCGGCGACCGTGGCCGCGCAGGCGCGCGCCGGCAACGGCTGGGTGAAGCTGGTCGGCGACTGGATCGACCGGGGCGTCGGCGACCTCGCCCCGGCCTGGGACGCCGACACGATGACCGCGGCCGTCGCGGCGGCGCACGCGGCGGGCGTCCGCGCCGCCGTGCACACCTTCTCCGAGTCGGCCGTCGAGATCATGGTGCGCGCCGGGGTGGACTCGGTGGAGCACGGCACCGGCCTGAGCCTCGACCTGATCGACGAGATGGCCCGGCGGGGCACCGCCCTGGTCCCCACGATGATCAACATTCAGACCTTCGGCGGGATCGCCGACCAGGCGCGGGCCAGGTTCCCCGGGTACGCCGACCACATGCTGGCCCTGCGAGACCGCTTTCCCGAGGTGGTGCGGGCCGCCCACGAGGCGGGGGTGCCGATCTACGTGGGCACCGACGCGGGCGGCGGCATCGACCACGGCCTGGCCGCCGAGGAGATGCTGCTGCTGCACGAGCGGGCCGGCATGTCCACCGTCGACGTGCTCGCCGCCGCCTCCTGGCGGGCCCGCGAGTGGCTCGGCTTCCCCGGCCTGGTCGAGGGCGGCCTGGCGGACCTCGTCGTCTACGCCGACGACCCGCGCGTGGACCTGCGTGCCGTGCGTGCCCCCGCCCGGATCGTGCTGCGCGGTCGCGTCGTCCGCTGACCGGCGGAGGCCGCCCCGCCGGCGGGGGAGCGGCTCCCGCGCCGCGACCGCTCCGGTGGGCCGGCGCCCACCGCGCCCGTAAGCCGGCGCCCGCGCGTCGCGCCCGCTCCCCGTGGGTCGGCGCCCGTCGCGGCCGCCCCCCGTGGGTCTGCGCCCGTCGCGGTTGGCCGGTCAGTCGGTGTGGGCGCCCTGGGTGACCGCGTGCAAGAGGAGGTACACCGCCAGGTCGGCCAGGGCCGCGGCGGTCCGCTCGACCGGGGCGGTGGGCAGGACGATGTGGCTGATCACCAGCCGGACGACCGAGTCCGTGGCGAAGGCGACCGCGGCCCGGTCGGCGCCCGGCAGCACCGTGTCGGCCCACTCCAGCAGCGCGTCGGTGGCCTCGGTCAGCACCAGGTCCGAGCGGGTGGTGAGGTAGGGCAGCAGGTCGTCGGAGCCGCCCCGGGAGCTGGTCAGTACGGCCTTGATCAGCGGGTCGCCGGCCGCCTCGGTGAGGGTGTGCGAGATGGTCGCGTGGGCGGCGGCCCGGACGTCGTCGCCGTGCGCGCGCAGGAGGGTGCGTACGGCGCCGACGAACCGGTCGACCTCCCGCCGGGCGAGCGCCTCGGCGAGCCCCGCCTTGCTGCCGAACTCGTTGTAGACCGTCTGCCGGCTGACCCCCGCCGCGCGCGCGACGGCACCCATCCGGACACCGTCCCAGCCGGTCGCGACGGTCAGCGCACGGGCGGCCTCGACGATGCTGTCCCTGGACCGGTTGCCCTCTTTCACCCTCCCATGGTGGCCCACGTCGCCGGCCCGCCGCACCCCGCCGTCCGGGGCGATGACGACGACGCCGCGCCCGAGCGCGCCCCCCGGGCGGCCGGCGCATAGGATGTGCGGTCATGGCACGCGTGCTCACTCCCCGTGCGGAGGACTTTCCCCGCTGGTACCAGGACCTGATCGCCAAGGCGAAGCTGGCCGACAACGGCCCGGTCCGGGGGACCATGGTCATCCGACCGGCCGGCTACGCCATCTGGGAGCGGATGCAGGCCGAGATGGACGCCCGGATCAAGGCGGCGGGCGCGGAGAACGCCTACTTCCCGCTCTTCATCCCGGAGAGCTACCTCAAGCGGGAGGCGGAGCACGTCGAGGGCTTCTCGCCGGAGCTCGCGGTGGTCACCCACGGCGGCGGCAAGCAGCTCGCCGAGCCCGTGGTGGTGCGCCCCACCAGCGAGACCGTCATCGGCGAGTTCATGGCCAAGTGGATCGACTCCTACCGCGACCTGCCGCTGCTGCTCAACCAGTGGGCCAACGTGGTCCGCTGGGAGCTGCGCCCCCGGATCTTCCTGCGCACCAGCGAGTTCCTCTGGCAGGAGGGGCACACCGCGCACGCCACCCGCGAGGACGCCCGCGCCTACGCCCGCAGGATCCTGCACGAGGCGTACGAGGACCTGATGGTCAACGTGCTCGGCATCCCGGTGGTCGTCGGCCTGAAGACGGCCCGCGAGCGCTTCGCCGGGGCCACCGCCACCTACACCTGCGAGGGCATGATGGGTGACGGCAAGGCCCTCCAGCTCGGCACCAGCCACGAGCTGGGGCAGAACTTCGCCAAGGCGTTCGACATCAGCTACTCGTCGGCCGAGGGCGGCCGCGAGCACGCCTGGACGACCTCTTGGGGCACCTCGACCCGGATGCTCGGCGGCCTGATCATGTGCCACGGCGACGACAACGGACTGCGGGTGCCGCCGAAGCTGGCGCCGGTGCAGGCGTACGTCATGGTGGTCAAGGACGGCGAGGGTGTCGGCGAGGCGGCGGCCAAGCTGCGCGACGCGCTGCGCGACGCCGGCGTCCGGGTCGCGCTCGACGACCGCACCGACACCCCGTTCGGCCGCCGGGCCGTCGACGCCGAGCTGCGCGGCTATCCGGTACGCGTCGAGGTCGGCCCCCGCGACCTGGCCGCCGGCAACGCGGTCGTGGTCCGGCGCACGGACGGCTCGAAGTCCCCGACGCCGGTGGCCGACGTGGTCGGCGCCGTGCTGGCCGCCCTCGACGCCGACCAGCAGGCGCTGCACGACCAGGCGCTGGCCCACCGGCAGTCCCGCACCGTCGAGGTGTCGACGCTGGCCGAGGCGATCGAGGCGGCGGCCACCGGCTGGGCGCGGGTGCCGTGGTCGGCGGTCGGCGTCCAGGGCGAGGCGGAGGCGAACGGCCAGGGTGTCACCGTGCGCTGCCTGCTCCGCGCCGACGGCTCGGTGCCCGACTCCGAGGACGAGCCCGACCTCGTCGCGATCCTGGCGCGCGCCTACTGACCCACCCGTACGCCGCACGGCCGGTCCCGCCTCGCGGGGCCGGCCGGCCGCGTTCGGCGCACCCGGCGGGTCGTCGGGCCGGGAGCGGACCGGGCGCCGGTAGGGTCGGGGCGTGAGGTTCGAACCGGGGCGGCTGATCGTCCACCGCAACGTGCGCCGGGGCCGCATCGGCTGGGTCCGCGCCGCCCGCGTGGTCAGCGACGACGACCGGGGCCTGCTGCTCTGGGTGGCCCGCGACTCGCCCGTGGCGGCCGAGGTCACCGCGGCCGGGCTGGGCATGCGGGCGGTGCCGTTCGCCGAGTGGGTCTCCTCGTCCTACCGCCTGGCCCACAGCCGGTGGCACGGCCCGTCCGTGCTGAAGTTCCTGCCCACCGGGGCGGCCCACTCGGTCTGGTGGTTCCGCGACGCGCACGACCGCTTCGCCGCCTGGTACGTCAACCTGGAGGAGCCCGGGGTGCGCTGGGACGACGGCGCGCTCGCCGGGGTCGACATGGTGGACCAGGACCTCGACGTGGTCGTCCGGCCGGACCGCGGCTGGGAGTGGAAGGACGAGGACGAGTTCGTCGAGCGGCTCGCCTTCCCCGAGCACTACTGGGTCGCCGACCCCGACGCCGTCCGGGCCGAGGGCAAGCGCGTGATCGCGTTGGCCGAGGCGGGGGAGTTCCCCTTCGACGGCACCTGGTGCGACTTCACCCCGCCGCCGGAGTGGACCACCCCCGACGAACTTCCACCGGGCTGGGACCGCCCCCCGGTGCGCTGACCCGGCGGGTGTGTTTCCCGTCACTTCCGCGGCTGCGCGGGTGACCCAGGGTGGTCCGGTGTGAGAGATCCGGTCCCGATCTGGCAGAATGGCTGGCTGGTATCCGGCGCGTGTCCGGCGCCCTCTAACCCGGGCACGTCGCCAGTCCACCGAGCAGTCTCCGGCCCAACCCCACTGTGCCGGTCGGCGCTCACCCGTGCACCGCCCTCGTCGGGCTGGTGAGATCGCAACAGGAGCGAAACAACTGTGGCCGTAAAGATCCGGCTCCTGCGGATGGGCAAGATCCGCAACCCGCAGTACCGCATCGTCGTCGCCGACTCGCGCACCAAGCGCGACGGCCGGGCGATCGAGTTCGTCGGGGTCTACCAGCCGAAGGAAGACCCTTCGGTGATCGAGGTCAAGTCGGAGCGGGTCCAGTACTGGCTGTCCGTCGGCGCCCAGCCGAGCGAGGCGGTGCAGCGGCTGCTGGAGCTGACCGGTGACTGGCAGAAGTTCAAGGGCCTGCCGGCCCCGCCGCCGCTGAAGGTCGCCCCGGAGCGGGTCGACCGCACCGCGGCGTACGAGGCCGAGGCGAAGGCCGCCGCCGGGCTGGCCGAGACCCCGGCCAAGCCGGCCAAGAAGGCCGCCAAGGCCGAGGCTCCGGCCGCCGAGGAGGCGCCGAAGACCGAGGAGCAGGCCGGTGCGGACTCCGGCGAGCAGGCCTGACATGGCACTGCGTCCGGCGTTGGAGCACCTGGTCAAGGGCATCGTCGACCATCCCGATGACGTGCGCGTCCGGCTGGTCGACTCCCGTCGGGGCAAGCGGCTGGAAGTCCGCGTGCACCCGGAGGACCTCGGCACGGTGATCGGGCGGTCCGGCCGGACCGCCAAGGCGCTGCGCCAGGTGATCGGCTCCATCGGCGGGCGCGGCGTGCGCGTCGACATCGTCGACTCGTACTGATGCTGCTCATCGTCGGCAGGATCGGCAAGCCGCACGGCATCCGCGGTGAGGTCACCGTGGAGGTGCGGACCGACGAGCCCGAAGCGCGCTTCGCCCCCGGCATGGTGCTGCGCACCGAGCCGGGGGCGGCGCCGCCGGCTGTGCCCAGCAATCGCGTGCTGCGCGCCGAGCCGGGGTCGGCGCCGCCGCAGCCCGCGTCCGAGCACGGCGAGCCCTTCCGGGTTCCCGCCGAGCTGACCGTGGAGGCCGCCCGCTGGCACCAGGGGCGGCTGCTGGTCGCCTTCGAGGGCGTCCTGGACCGGGACGTCGCCGAGGCGCTGCGCGGCACCCTGCTCGCGGTCGACAGCGCCGACGTCGCCCCGCCGGAGGACCCGGAGGAGTTCAACGACCACCAGCTCGTCGGGCTGGCCGTGGTCACCCCGGACGGCGAGCGGCTGGGCGAGGTGGCCCGGATCGACCACGCCCCCGCCTCCGACCTGCTGGTGCTGCGCCGCCCCGAGGGCCGCACCGCCCTCATCCCGTTCGTCAAGGCGATCGTCCCCGAGGTTGACCTCGCCGGCGGTCGCGTCGTCGTCGACCCGCCGGCCGGTCTGCTCGACCTGTAGAGCCGCTGGAGCACCCCCGCATGCGCGTCGACATCGTGTCGATCTTCCCGGAGTACTTCGCCCCGCTGGACCTGTCGCTGATCGGCAAGGCGCGGGCGAACGGCACGCTGCGGCTGGCCGTACACGACCTGCGGACCTGGACCCACGACGTGCACCGCACGGTCGACGACACGCCGTACGGCGGCGGGCCCGGCATGGTGATGCGGCCGGAGCCGTGGGGCGAGGCGCTCGACGCCCTCGCCCCGGCGGAGGTGACCCCGCCCCGGCTGGTGGTGCCCGCGCCGACCGGCGCCCCCTTCACCCAGGCGATGGCGCACGAGCTGGCCGCCGAGCCGCACCTGCTCTTCGCCTGCGGCCGGTACGAGGGCATCGACCAGCGGGTCCTCGACCACGCCGCCACCCGGATGCCGGTGACCGAGGTCTCCCTCGGCGACTACGTCCTCTTCGGCGGGGAGGTCGCCGTCCTGGTGATCCTGGAGGCGGTCACCCGGCTGCTGCCCGGGGTGCTCGGCAACGCGGGCTCGCTGGACGAGGAGTCGCACGCCCACGGGCTGCTGGAGGCCCCCATGTACACGAAGCCGGCGACCTGGCGCGGGCTGGAGGTGCCGGAGGTGCTCCGCTCCGGCGACCACGGGCGGATCGCGCGCTGGCGGCGGGACGAGGCGCTGACCCGCACCGCCCGGCGCCGCCCGGACATGTTCGCCGCGCTCGACCCGGAGCGCCTGGACAAACGGGACGTCGCCGCGCTGGACCGGGCCGGATTTCAGGTGCCGCCGGGGGATGTGGCAAAGTAGGGGGGTTGCCGCAACCGGCCGCGCCGCGGCCGGCTGCGAGGATCCTCGACCGCGATCGGGTCACCGACCGCACCCGGGGATCAGAATCACCCATCCGCGCACCGATTGACGGTGCGCCGTGAGCCTCACGAGGACGCAGCGATGAACATCCTGGACGCCCTTGACGCCCAGTCGAAGCGGACCGACCTCCCCGACTTCCGTGCCGGTGACACCGTCAAGGTGCACGCCCGGGTCGTCGAGGGCAACCGGTCCCGTGTCCAGATCTTCCAGGGCGTCGTCATCCGCCGCCAGGGTGACGGTCTGCGCGAGACCTTCTCGGTCCGCAAGATCAGCTTCGGTGTCGGCGTCGAGCGCACCTACCCGATCAACAGCCCGGCCATCGACCGGATCGAGGTCGTGACCCGCGGTGACGTCCGTCGCGCCAAGCTCTACTACCTGCGCGAGCTGCGGGGCAAGAAGGCCAAGATCAAGGAGAAGCGCGAGAAGCAGCCGAGCTGACCTCACGCTCGCCACGCCGCCCGAGCTGCGCGTGTGTCGTACCGGCCGGACCGCACTACCCTGGTCGTACGGGCGCAGCCGGGCGACGTCCCGCCAGCACGGCGGGGAGACGTCCACTACCGCCCGGGGGGCCTCGACGAGGCTCCCGGGCGGTAGTTGTCTTATCTGCTGACCGGAGAGTTGCGTGGTGCAGACGCTGGACGAGGACGGCACCGTCGACCCCTGGCGCCGCCGAGCGCGGCGGCCCCGCCGGCAGATGCCGCTCTGGCAGGAGCTGCCGCTGCTGCTGGTCGTCGCGTTCTGCCTCGCGGTGCTGATCCGCACCTTCCTGCTCCAGGCGTTCTTCATCCCCTCCGGCTCGATGGAGGACACCCTCCTCGTCGGCGACCGGGTCCTGGTCAACAAGGTCGTCTACGACGTACGCGACCCGGTGCGGGGCGAGGTGGTCGTCTTCCGGGGCACCGACCGGTGGGCCCCGCAGGTCGACGAGCAGCCGGAGCCCGGCTTCGTGGGCAAGCTCAGCCGGACGGTCGGCGACCTGGTCGGCGTCAGCCGCCCCGGCGAGAAGGACTTCATCAAGCGGGTCATCGCGCTGCCCGGCGACCGGGTGAAGTGCTGCGACGCGCAGGGGCGGGTGCTGGTCAACGGCACGCCGCTCGACGAGTCGTCGTACGTGATCAGGGACTCGCCGCTCGACGTCCCGCCCAACCCCCGCGAGTGCCGGTCCCGGCGCTTCGAGGAGGTCGTGGTCCCGCCCGGCCAGATCTTCGTGATGGGCGACCACCGGCTGGTCTCCCAGGACGCCCGCTGCCAGGGGCCGGTGCCGATCGACAACGTGGTGGGCCGGGCCTTCACCGTGGTCTGGCCGTCGTCGCGGTGGAGCGCGCTGTCGGTGCCGGCCACCTTCGACGACGTCGCCGATCCGCCCGCCGCCTCCACCGGGGCCCCACCCCCGATCCGGCCCACGCCGGGCGGCGGCGTGGTGCTCCTCGTCCCGGTCGCGGCCGCGCTCGCCGTTCTCGCGCGTTCCGGACGGTGGCGTCCAGCCGGGCAACGTAGGCTCCTTCCGTGATTGACGAGCAGACCGACAAGCCGCGCAGTTCCTTCTGGAAGGAGCTGCCCATCCTCCTGGGCGTGGCGATCCTGGTCGCGGTGCTGGTGCGGGCCTTCGTGCTGCAGACCTTCTTCATCCCCTCCCCGTCGATGGAGAACACGCTCCAGATCGACGATCGGGTGCTGGTCAACAAGCTGGTCTACGACTTCCGGTCGCCGCACCGGGGCGAGGTCATCGTCTTCAAGGCGCCCCTGGAGTGGAGCAGCAACCCCGACGGCGAGGACTTCATCAAGCGGGTCATCGGCGTCGGCGGCGACCACGTGGTCTGCTGCGACCCGCAGGAGCGGCTGGTGATCAACGGCAAGTCCTTGGACGAGCCGTACATCTTCCCCGGTGACAAGGCCGGCGAGGAGTTCGACATCACCGTCCCGGAGGGGCGGCTCTGGGTGATGGGCGACCACCGCGAGGCGTCGGGCGACTCGTTGCAGCACTGGCAGCAGTCCGGACAGGACATCACCGCGGCCACGATCCCCGAGGACGAGGTCGTCGGGCGGGCCTTCACCGTCTTCTGGCCGGTCGACCGGGCCACCTGGCTGAGCGTCCCCAAACAGTTCGAGGGCATCCCCGAGCCGTAGGGGTCGCCGGGCGTGGGCGTTGTCGGCGGCGTCTGGCAGGCTGGTGCGGTGACCGACTACACCCCTCGGCGCGCGGCGCGCGTCCTGCTCGTCGACGCGGCGGGTCGGGTGCTGCTGTTCAGCGGCTCCGACCCGGCCCGTCCCGAGCACGGCCGCTGGTGGTTCACCCCCGGTGGCGGGCTGGACCCGGGCGAGACGTACGCCGAGGGCGCCGCGCGGGAACTGGCCGAGGAGACCGGGCTGCGGCTGCCGGTCGCGGCATTCGGCGCGCCGGTGCACCGCGACCTGACCGAGTTCCCGTTCGACGGCGTCTGGTACCGGCAGGAGCAGGAGTTCTTCCTGGTGCGGGTGACGGATCACGAGGTCGACACCGCCGGCTTCAGCGAGGTCGAGCGGGCCAGCGTCGCCGCGCACCGGTGGTGGCCGCTGGACGAGCTGGCGACCACCGACGAGCGCTACTACCCGCCGGACCTGCCGGCGGTGCTGACCCGGGCGCTGGCCGAGGCGCCGACGGCCGACGGAGGTGTGCCGTGCTGACGCCGCCGCGCACGGTGGTGCGCCGCGAGGGCGGGCTCTACGCGCTGGAGCGCGCGTTGCAGCGCCGCGGTTTCCGGCACGTCGCCGGCGCCGACGAGGCGGGGCGGGGCGCGTGTGCCGGGCCGCTGGTCGCCGCCGCCGCGATCCTGCCCGAGGGGCGGCGGGGCGAGATCGACGGGCTGGCCGACTCGAAGCTGCTCACCCCGGCCAGCCGGGAGCGGGTCTACGACGAGGTCGTCGCCCGCGCCCTGGCGTACTCGGTGGTGGTCATCCCGGCGGAGGAGGTCGACGAGCGGGGCCTGCACGTGTGCAACCTGGCCGCGATGCGCCGCGCCCTGGCCTCGCTCGCCACCCGGCCCGAGTACGTGCTGACCGACGGCTTCGGGGTGGACGGCCTCGACGTGCCGGGGCTGGCGGTGTGGAAGGGTGACCGGGTGGCCGCCTGCGTGGCGGCGGCGAGCGTGCTCGCCAAGGTCACCCGGGACCGGATCATGGTCGAGCTGGACGGAACGTTCCCCGGCTACGGGTTCGCCGAGCACAAGGGTTACATCACGCCGGAGCACAGCGCGGCGCTGCGCGAGCGCGGGCCGTGCCGGGAGCACCGGTTCTCGTACGTCAACGTGGCGACGGTGTCCGGCCGGGACGGCGCCCCGCCCCGGGCCCGCCGCCCGGTGGGCGCAAGCCTGGACGAGCCGATGGAGCGCTCTTGCGCGCCAGGGGGTACCGTCGGCGTGGCGTTGGGCGAGCAGCCTCGGCCTCCGGCGTCGGTGGGGGAAGATGTGGTCATGGAAGGCGGAGTGCGATGAGCGCGGAAGATCTCGAGAAGTACGAGACCGAGATGGAGCTGCAGCTCTACCGGGAGTACCGCGACATTGTCCGCCAGTTCTCCTACGTGGTGGAGACCGAGCGCCGGTTCTACCTGGCCAACCAGGTGGACCTGCACGTGCGCAACTCCGACGGCGAGGTCTACTTCGAGGTGGAGATGCACGACGCCTGGGTGTGGGACATGTACCGTCCCGCCCGGTTCGTGAAGAACGTCCGGGTGATGACCTTCAAGGACGTCAACGTCGAGGAGTTGGAGAAGCCGGACATCTCCCTCCCCGCCGACTCCGGCTTCGGCGGCTGACCCGCCGCCCAGGTTCCGCCCGGTGGCCCGACCACCGGGCGCACGGCCCCCTGTCGGCGCCCCCACCCGCCACGTGGCCCTCGTTTCGTCCCGTTTCCGGGCCCTGATCGGGCGCCCGGCGTCGTCCCCGCCGGCAGGCCGGGTCGATCGGCTCCCTCGCGGCGCGCGCCGAACGTAGCCCGCGTCGCGGGGCCGGTGTCACCCGGGCAACGCCACGACCTCGACCCGCTGGACGAGGTTGTCGGCGAAGCCGCCCCGGCTCCAGGGCTGCTCGACCGGCTGGCTCCGGCCGGAGGCGTCGGTGGCGCGGGCGCCCAGCACGTGCCACCCCGGCCGCGCCGCCCACTCGCGCCGCCAGCGGCGCCAGGCGAGCTCGCCACCCACCTGTTCGTCCAGGATGGCCGGTGCCCGGGTCGCCCCGCCGTCGGTGGTCACCTCGACCGGGACGACCGGGGCGTGGCCCGACCCGGCCCGACCGTCCAACGTGCACGGCCCGGGACGCGGCAGGGCGCGGGACACGAGGTCGGGGAGGCCCGGCGGCGGGATCAGCGCCCGCGGCTCGATCCGGGGCACCGGCACATTGGGCCCCGCCGGCCCCGGTCGCCGCCTCGCCGGTTCCGACCGCCGCCCGCGGTGTTGGGGGAGGCGGCGGGACGGGCCTCAGTCGACGAACTCGAACATCGTCACCCCGGCCGGCAGCGGGCGGGGCTCGCCGAGGAACCGGTGCACCCCCACGCCCACGCCGTCCGCCGGGCTGCTCACCGAAACCGCCGCGAAGCCCTCCTCGGCGAACCACTCGCAGATGGTCGGCACCAGATCGGGGCTCTGCCGGTGCCGGGTCCAGAACACCCTGCCGCCGGTCGCGCAGAGCGCCGCGCAGTGCCGCACCGTGGCGCGGATGTCCGCCTCGCTGATGTTGCCGAACACCCCGCAGACCAGCACCAGGTCGGCCGGGGCGAGATCCGCGTACGCGTCGGTGCGCGCGGCGTCGCCGACCACCACCTCCACCGACGACAGGCCCGCCGCGCGGGCGGCCGACCGGGCCACCTCCGCGTTGCGGGGATCCAGCTCCACCAACCGGGCCGTCACCTCGGTGCGGCGGGGGTGGGTCGCCAGCACGGGGATCAGGTCGCGTCCCTGCCCGGCGCACAGGCTGACCGCCCGCAGCGGGCCGGGCGGGGCCGCGTCGAGCGCCTCACCGATCCGCCGCCGCACCTCGGCGAGCCGGCGGGACAGCGCCGACCCCGCGTCCTCGTAGTCGTCGTGCCAGGCGTACCAGTCCCGCGTCACCGGCCCAGCCTAGGCGTCATCACGCCGCCGGGATGCCCTGCGCGGTCGGTGCCAGCGACGAGCGGCGGGGCCCGGCACATAGCAGATCGGGTCGTGTTCCGGCGGCTGTCCACAGGAGGCTCCGCCGTCCACAGGGGCGGGTGCCGGGGCGGCGGGGCGGGCCGGTCGCCGGGCAGGCTGCGACCCATGCGACCAGTCACCCGTACCGCCATCGCCGCGCTCTGCGCCGCCCCGCTGTCCCTCGGGCCGGCCGCCGTGCCCGCCGCCGTGCCCGCCCCGGTGCCGGTCGGGGCGCCCGTCACCGACGTCGTGGGCGTGTCCGGAGCGTCGGCGACCGGGGAGCTGCCGCCGGCGGCCCCGACGTTCGCGGCCCCGGCGCCCGGGGCGGCGCGGTTCCGGTGGCCGCTCGACGGCGTGCCCCGGCCCGTGCGTCGGTTCGACCCGCCGCCGCAGCCGTGGCTGCCCGGCCACCGGGGCGTCGACCTGGCCGCCGCGCCGGGGGCCACCGTGCGGTCGGCCGGCGTCGGCGCGGTGCTCTTCGCCGGCATGGTCGCCGGCCGTCCGGTCGTCACCGTCGGACATGTCGGCGGCCTGCGGACCACCTACGAGCCGGTGTCGCCCGCGGTCCGCCCCGGCGAGCGGCTCGCCGCCGGGGCGCCACTGGGCGGCCTGGTCGCCGGCCACCCCGGCTGTCCCGTCCCGGCCTGCCTGCACTGGGGGCTGCGGCGCGGCACCGACTACCTCGACCCACTGGCGCTGCTCGGCCTCGGCGCGGTGCGGCTGCTGCCGCTCGACGGCGCCGGTGTCGGTGGCCGGCCCGGTGCGGTGGCCGGACTGACGCCCAATCCCGGTTGGGCGTCGGTGGCCGGGCTGGCGCCCGGTCCCGGTTGGGCGTCGGTGGCCGGGCTGGCGCCCGGTCCCGGTTGGGCGTCGGTGGCCGGTCCGGTGCCGGCAACCGGGGTGGCACTCAGCGTTGGGCGAGCAGCGGGGGGAGCCGCACCGAGAGCCGCTCGTACTCGTCGGCGGTGTTGTAGACCTGGGCGCAGAGCCGCAGCCAGCCGCGCCCGTTCCAGGTCATGACCGCCACCTCCGTGGCGAGCCGCTCGGCGATCCGTTCCCGCAGCGCCTGCGCCGCGTCGAAGGTGGTGCCCAGGCCGGCCGGCAGCGGGATGATCCGCATGGCGACCCCGGGCCCGCCGGGGTCCGGCAGGTCGGCGGGGGCCACCCCCAGCGCGTCCCCGACCACCCGCTGGCCGTACGCCGCCAGCGCGGCGTTGTGCTCGCGTACCCGGTCGACGCCGAGGCTGCGCAGCGTGAACAGGCCCACCGGCGCGGCCAGCCAGCCCGTGTAGTCCTGCGTCGCCGCCCACTCGACCCGGCCGGGGAAGCCTGCCTCCTGCTCCCACGAGACGACCAGCGGCTCGATGCGCTCCCGCCACGGCGGCGCGACCACCAGCGCGGCGGTGCCGCGCGGCGCGTACGCCCACTTGTGCAGGTTGCCCACCCAGAAGTCCGCGCCGATGCTCCCGACCGGGGTCGGCAGCATCCCCGGAGCGTGCGCGGCGTCGACCAGGACCGGTATCCCGTGCTCCCGGGCCACCCCGACGACGGCGGCGACCGGGAGGAGCCGGGCCGTGGCCGAGGTGAGCTGGTCCACCACGAGCAACCGGGTCCGGCCGGGGCGCAGCCCCGCGCGGACGATCTCGACGACCTCCTCGTCGGTGGCGGCCAGCGGCACGTGCAACGCCCGGGTGACCGCCCCCGTGCGGCGGCACTCACGGGCGATGGAGAGGCCGACCGCGCCGTAGCCGTGGTCGGTGGTGAGCACCTCGTCGCCGGGGCGCAGGCCGAGCGACTGGAGCACCACCGCCACGCCGGTGGTGGCGTTCGGCACCAGGGCGGTGCCGTCCGGGTCGGCGCCCAGGAAACCGGCCAGGTGGCGGCGGGTGTGGGTGATCCGGTTGACCAGACCCTGCGTGAAGAAGCGCAGCGGGTTGGCCTCCATCTCGTCGCGCAGCCGCTGCTGTGCCCGCTGCGCCGCGATCGGCACCGCGCCGAAAGAGCCGTGGTTGAGGTGGCTGACCGCCGGGTCGAGGGAGAAGAGCAGGCGGGCTGCCGCGATCGGTTCGGGCGGCTGCGGGACGCTCACCCGATGATCGTAGCGGCCGGTGGATCTCCGGGCGCCGTTCCTGCCGGGTGTCCGTGCCGGTCGACCGCCCTCGATCCCGCAGAATCGCGGGTCATGGACGCCCCCGTCGAACTGCGCTGGCCGACCACCGCCGACCGGCAGCTCCGCGCCGACGTGCACCGGGTGCTGCACGCGGTGGCCGAGCGCGGTGGAGCGATCGGGTACCCGGTCCCGCCCGGCCGCGCCGAGACCGACGCCTGGCTGGACGCCGTGCTGAGCCTGGTCGAAGCCGGCGACGCCGCGTTGGTCCTGGCCGTGCTCGACTCCCGGGTCGTGGGCACCGGGTTGTGGCGGCGCGGCCCGAAGCCGATCTTCGCCCACTACGCCGACCTGGAGAAGATCACGGCGCATCCGACCGCCCGTGGCCGAGGGATCGGCCGGCTCGTCACCGGCGCGCTGATCGACGACGCCCGCAAGGCCGGCATCGAGACCCTCGCGCTGGGCGTACGCGGCAACAACCACGGCGCGATCGAGCTCTACGAGCGGCTCGGCTTCCGCGAGTGGGGTCGGCTGCCGAACGTCATCGAGGTGGGCGACGAACGCTACGACGACGTCCGGATGTTCCTGGACCTGGGCCGGCCACCGCACGTCGTGCTCCGCGGCTCGGCCCCGGACGGCCCGGGCTCGTCGCCACGCCGGTCCTGAGAGCCCGGCCGTCCCTGCCGCGGCCGGGCCGCTGCTCCGGTTTTCGACCATGGCCGGGTCGTTGCTCCGGTTTCTCGACCGTGGCAGGGTCCGCCGCTCCGGGCGGGCGCTGTGGCCCCGGCCCGCCGCTCCGGGCGGGCGCCGTGACGGGCTGCCCGGGCGGGCGGGGTCCGAGGAACGATCTGACCGGACCCGACCGGGTCAGGCCCGGGGGTGGGCCTGGCGATAGGCGGCGCGGAGCCGCTCCACCGAGACGTGGGTGTAGATCTGCGTGCTCGCGAGGGACGAGTGCCCCAGCAACTCCTGCACCGCCCGCAGGTCGGCGCCGCCCTCGAGCAGGTGGGTCGCCGCCGAGTGCCGCAGCCCGTGCGGGCTGACCGGGGGCAGGCCGGCGGCCTCGGCGTACCCGCCCACGATCCGCCGGGCCGTCGTCGGATTGAGCCGCCCGCCGCGGGCGCCGAGCAACAGCGCATCACGGGAGCGCGGCCCGGCCAGCGTGGGTCGGCCGTGCCGCAGCCACTCGTCGAGCGCCCGCTGCGCCGGCACCCCGTACGGAACCGCCCGCTCCCGGCCGCCCTTGCCGAACACCCGCACGACCCGTCGCGCGTGGTCGACGTCGGCCACGTCGAGGCCGCACGCCTCGCTGATCCGTACGCCCGTGCCGTAGAGAAGTTCCAGCAGCGCCCGGTCCCGCAGCAGCACCGCCTCGGCCGCTTCGTCCGCCATGCCGGCCCCGTCGGCTTCGTCCGCAGTGCCGGCCGCCGCGTTCCGATCCACCGCGTCGACGGCCGCCGGTTCGAGGGCGTCGACCGGGCCTGCGGGCGGTGCACCACCGCCGGCGTTCGGCGCCGCCGGCGTGTCGGGGCTGGACCGTCCGGGAGCCTCGACCAGCGCGGCCGCCTGGTCGGCACGGAGCACGCTCGGCAGGTCCCGGTGCGCGCGAGGGCTGGCCAGCGCGCCCGCCACGTCGGTGGGGAGCAGTCCGCCGCGGTGCGCCCAGGCGCTGAACGCCCGTGCCGAGGCCGCCCGGCGGGCGAGCGACGTCCGCGCGGCACCCGTCGTCCGCTGCTTCGCCAGCCAACTGCGCAGCATGGTGAGGTCCAGCTCCGCCAGCTCGGCGCAGCCCATCCGCCGCGCGTGGTCCAGCAGCGACACCACGTCGCCGACGTACGCCCGGACGGTGTGCGCGGACCGGTTGCGCACCCCGGCCAGGTGCCCGGCGAAGTCGTCCACCGCCTCCCGCATCGCCGCCGGGAGCGCCTCGTGCATCGCCCGCGTGCCGGTCGACTCCCGGCTCACCGCGGGGCCCCCGAGGCCAGCCGCCGGCCTGGTGCGCGACGCGGTCGTCCAGGCGCGATCCCCACGGGGGCCGGCGATGGCGGGTCCTCGGCTGGCACAGGCCCAGCCTACGGTCGACGGGCTGCCCCGGCACGGCGCCGGCGCCGGGGCGTGAACTCGGCCGGCACGCGTCGGGAGCCGGCCGACGCCGACGAGACCGCCCGGAGGCGGTGCCGACGCCGGACAAGCTGTCACCGGTCGCCCGCCCGTCAAGCCGGACGAGCCGGGCGTGGGCACCGTCCGGCCGGCCCGGGCCTGCGCCCGACCTTGCGCCGCCGGCCGGCCCGGGCCTGCGCCCGCCTTGCGCCAACGGCCGGCCCGGATCTCCGCCCGGCGCGGCGGCGCGCGCCCGCGGGTCAACCGGGATGGGCGGCAGCTCTTCGCTCCGCGGCCTCCCGGCCCTGGGTGATGGATTACGGCGGTCGATGCGCGCAGACTTGCCGTACCAACGGGTGTGAGTCCAGGCCGTGGTCGCCGCGCGACGGACCGGGCTCGACGGAGGGGGGCCGGACATGGGGGTGGACGTCGTCCTCTACCGGGTGGTCGGGGTGGGCCCCGGCCGGCGTCGCCTCGTGCCGGCCGAGGTGCTGCCCGATCCCGACGACGTGCTGCTCGATCTCGTCCAGCGGGTCCGTGGCGGCGGGCGCACCCCGCTGCTGGACCGGGTGGACCCGGTCGGTGAGCTGGTGCTCCCCGCCGACCAGGCCCCGCAGCTCCTCGCCGAGCTGCGCTGCCTCGCCGAGGTGGCCCGGACGGCGCCCGAGGTGACGCATGTTCGCCGGCTGGACCTCCTGGCGCGGCACTGCCGGCAGGACCGCGAGATGGAGATCCGCTTCGAGGGAGACTGACCGGGCCGTGCCTCAACGTCGGCCCTCCTCGCCGGCGTGGGTCGGCTGCTCGTGGCCGTGTCGGCCCCGGCCGGTCCGACCCGTGCCACCCGGCGGCGCGAGGGCATACCCGCCCTCGCGCCGGACCACCAGGGCCAGCTCCTCCAGCATGGACAGTTTCCGCAGAGCCGTGCGGACGGCGACGCCGGCGCGGGCGGCGAGGACGTCCACCCCCACCGCGCCCCGGCGGGGCAGCACCTCGACGATCGACCTGGCATCGTCGTCGAGCAGGTCGACCGGCCGCTGCGGACCGCGCGGCACCGGCGCCAGCTCGCCGATCCGCCCGACCTCCTCCAGCACGTGCGCGACCCCGGTGACCAGCCGGGCCTTCGGGTACTCGCGCAGCAACTCGTGCGCGCCCACCGACATCGCCGACGTGACCGGGCCCGGCACCACCATGCCGGGCTTCGCCAGGGCGAGTGCGCGGTGCGTGGTCTGGGTCGCGCCGCTGCGCGCCGCCGCCTCGACCAGGACGGTGCCGAGGGTGCCCGCCGCGATCACCCGGTTGCGGACGAGGAACCGGGGACGGAGCGGCTCGGCCCCCGGCATCCACTCGCTGACCAGCAGCCCGGTGTCGGCGATCCGGTCGAACAGCGCCGCGTTGCCCATCGGGTAGGGACGGTCCACGCCGCAGGCGAGCACGGCGACGGTGACGCCGCCGGCGTTCAACGCGCCGCGGTGGGCCGCCGCGTCGATGCCGAAGGCGCCCCCGGAGACGACGGTCCAGTCCCGGTCGGCGAGCCCGTAGCCGAGTTCGGTGGCGACGTGTGTGCCGTACCCGCTGGCGGCCCGGGCGCCGACGACCGCGACCGAGCGGTCGAATGCCTCCGCCAGCGGCCACGAGCCGCGCACCCAGAAGCAGAGCGGGGGCGCGGTCTCGGTGTCCACCCGGCGGTACGCGCCGGGCAGTCGCAGCTCGCGCAACTGGTCGACCCGGGCGGGCCACTCGTCGTCGCCGGGGACGACGATGCGGGCCCCGAGCCGGTCCGCGCGGGCCAGCGCCTCGGCCGCGACCGCCCGCGCGTCTCCGGCGGCGGTACGCGCCGCCACCGTGGCCCGCAGCGTCTCGTCCGGCGCGCCCCCGTCGAGCAGCAGGTCGAGCGTCCCCACCGGGCCGAGCCGGTCGACCAGCCGGTGTACCGACCGGGTGCCGGGCTCGGCGAGCCAGGTCAGCGCCACCCGGGCCAGCGTCTCCTCGTCCGTGCTCACGTGCCGTCCCCCGTTCTCAGTTGAATGGCCTCGCGGACGTCGTCCCGGTCGGGCCGGTCCCGACCGTCGAGGTCCGCGATCGTCCAGGCCAGGCGGATGACGCGGTCGAAGCCCCGGGCGGAGAGCGACCCGGAGTCCAGTCGCGCGCGTAGCTCGGCCGTGTCCGGCCCGGGCAGCCGCCAGGGCGGTCGACGCAGGTGCGGGCCGGGTATCTCGGCGTTGAGCCGGCGGCCGAGGACCGCCCAGCGCGCGGCCGCGGCCTCCCGGGCGGCCGCCACCCGCCGGGCGACGGTGGCGGACGACTCGCTGTCCACGGTGGCCTCCATCAGCTCCGCCGCCCGCACGGGCGGCAGCTTCACCTGCACGTCGATTCGGTCCAGCAGCGGGCCGGAGAGCCGACTGAGATAGCGCCGGCGGGCCTGCGGCGGGCACTCGCAGTACGCGTCCCCGGCCGGCTTGGCGCAGGGGCACGGGTTGGCTGCCAGCACCAGTTGGGTGCGGGCCGGGTATTCGGCGCCGCCACGGCTGCGGGCCAGCCGCACCCGGCCGCTCTCCAGCGGCTGGCGCAGCGCCTCCAGGGCGCCCCGGCTGAACTCGGGCGCCTCGTCGAGGAAGAGCACCCCCCGGTGGGCGAGCGAGACCGCGCCGGGGCGGGCCAGCCCCGAGCCGCCGCCGACCAGCGACGGCACCGTCGCCGTGTGATGCGGCGCCTGGAACGGCGGGCGGCGCAGCAGCCGGCCGCCCGGCGGGAGCAGCCCGGCGATCGAGTGCAGGGCGGTGACCTCCAGCGCGGCCTCGTCGTCGAGCTCGGGCAGGATGGACGGGAGGCGCTCGGCGAGCATGGTCTTGCCGGCCCCCGGCGGCCCGAGCAGCGCCAGGTGGTGCCCGCCCGCCGCGGCCACCTCCAACGCCCGCCGGCCCAGCCCCTGCCCGGCGACCTCGGCCAGGTCCGGCCCGTCGCCCGCCGGGGCGGGGCCGCCCGCCTCCGGCTCGATCAGGGGCGTGCCGTCGCGGACGAAGCTGACCAACCGGTGCAGCGTGTCCACCGCCCGGACCCGGATTCCGGGGACGACCGCCGCCTCGGCGGCGTTGCCGGCCGGGACGATCACCCGTTCGACGCCGGCCCGGGCGGCCGCGGCGACCATCGGCAGCACGCCGCGCACCGGCCGGACCGTGCCGTCGAGGCCCAGCTCGCCGAGGACCACCACGCGGTCCAGCGGCAGCAGCGGCAGCTCACCCGAGCCGCCCAGCAGGGCCGCCGCGATCGCCAGGTCGAACGCCGAGCCGAACTTCGGCAGGTCGGCCGGCAGCAGGTTGAGCGTGATCCGGCGGTTGGGCCACCGCTGGCCGGAGTTGACCACCGCCGCGCGGACCCGGTCCCGGGCCTCGTGCAGGGCCGTGTCCGGCAGCCCCGAGATGACCACGGCCGGCAGGCCGGCCGCCAGGTCGGCCTCGACCTCCACCAGGTGCCCGGTCACACCGACCAGGCCCACGCAGAGCACCTTGGCGTAGCTCACGCCGCCACCCGCCCCAGGCCGGCGCCGCTCGGGCTGGCTCCGCCCGTCCCGGTGACCCGCTCGCCGCGCCCGCTCGCGCCGGCCTCCCGTGTCCGGCCGGCGCCAGGTGGCCCGGTTACGCCGGTCCGCCCGCCGCGCCCGCTCCCGCCGGTCTCCCGTCTCCGGGTGCAGGGGTGTGGCCGGCGCGCGTCGCGCCCGCAGACCCGTCCGCCGTGCCCGCCCATCTCAGAACGCGCCCTTGAGGTGCTCGACCCGGGCGGCGCCGGCGCCGGTGAGGCGTACGGAGATCACGTCGAAGCGCACCTCGTCGGCGGTGGTGCCGGTGTCGGCCAGCCACCGGGCGGCGAGCCCGCGCAGCCGGCGGGCCTTGGCCGGTACGACGGCCTCGGCCGGTGCGCCGAACTCGTCCGTGCGGCGGGTCTTCACCTCGCAGAAGGCGAGCACCGGCCCGTCCCAGGCGATGATGTCGATCTCCCCCGCCGGGCAGCGCCAGTTCCGGGCGACGGGACGCAGCCCCGCCCCGATCAGGTGCCGGACGGCGCACCGCTCGCCGTACGCGCCGACCGCCTGGTTTCGCTTCGTCATGTCCGGCACCGTGCCCGGCCGCAACGGGGTCCGCCGCCCCGCGCCGCCGGCCTGTGGACGGGCAACCGGGTTGTGGACGAGCGGACGATCATGCCTGCGGTGTGCTATGTGGACCGCCGGCGGACCAGGGCCGGCGACCCGCGCACCTCCCGGAGGCTGCGCGCCGACGGCCGACGCCTGGTGGAGCGATCCGGCGTACGCCTCGGGCCCTCGCCCGAATGAGCTGCGCGCGCAGCTCCCCGCGGAGCTGGACCGGCTCGCGGCTCGCCGGCCCCGACCGTCCATCCGCGCTGGCCGGCTGCTCGGCCGGGGCGGGTGGCCGTGGGGCGAATGGCGTCCCTGGAGCCCGTCGCATACGGTGCCGGACGTGGACGGACGACGGAGCTTTGCCGAAGATCAGGAGTCGGGTTGGTATCCGGCTGACCGCGACCGTGACTACGCGGAGCGGGACTGGCGCGGTGCGGCCGAGACCCGGTACCGGGACGACGACCCGAGCGCCCCGGAGCAGCGCCGCGCCGCCGAGGAGGGCCGCTACGGCGAGCCCGCGGCCGGCCGGCGCGGTGAGCCGGGACGCTTCGGCGCGACGACCGAGCCCGACTCCGGCCGCTTCGCCGCCCTCGACGCCGACCGGGGCCGCTTCGGCGGCCCCGAGGACTCGGGTCGGTTCGCGGCGGTCGAGCCGACATCCGGGCGATTCGCGGCGGTCGAGCCGACATCCGGGCGGTTCGCGGCGGTCGAGCCGACGTCCGGGCGGTTCGGTGGCGCTGAGGGCGAGTCGGGGCGGTTCGCCGCGGTGCCGCCGGTCGGCGGCGAACCGTCGGAGACCGGGGGATACCGGGCAAGCCGCCTGCGGCGCGCCGAAGCGGACCCGGAGGTCTCCGGCGAGCTGCCCGCCGACCGCCCGGGGCGGCGCGCGGCGCGGGAGGCGAGGGAGTCCCGGGACGCGGTGTCGACGTCGTCGGCCGACGCGCTGGCCGGGGCGGGCCCCGTCGAGCGGGCCACCGAGCCGACCCGCCCGGCCCCGCTCGCCGGCTATCCCATCGTCGAGCCGCAGCGGGCGGCCGAGGCCGCGCGGCCGGTGGAGATGCCGGTCGTCGCGCCCGACCGGGTGGCCGGGGCGCCGAATCCGCTGGAGATGCCCACCGGGCCGATGCCGCCGATCGGCCCCCGTAATGACCTTCCGCCGGGAGAGGTGCCGGTCTATCCGCCGGTGGTCGGCCCGCACCCGACCCCGCCGGCCGGCGACGGGGTCTACCGCACCCGCCGGCCCGCGCTGGCCGCGCTCTTCACCGTGCTGGTCGCGGTGTTCGAGGTTCCCGCGCTGCGGGTGCTGCTCGACGGCGTGACCGGCGATCCGGTCTCGGCCGCCCACGTCGTGGTGGGCACCTTCCTGGTCTGCGGTCTGCCGATCTTCGCGATCGGCCTGTACGGGCTGCGCACGGGCGGGTTGTCGCTGGCGGAGGGGAGTCGGGGCTGGCTGCGGCCGCCGACGGCGTACCTGACCGTGGGCCTGGTGCTCTTCGTCGCCGCCGCCCTCGCGGTCGGCTGACGCCGGCCGGGCCGGCCTGGCCGCCGCCGCGGCCCTCGCGACCGGGCTCGCCCTCGCGGTCACCGCACCCGGAGCGGCCCCGGCGGACCCGCCGCCCGCGCGCCCTGGTCGCGGTCCCGGGCCCGGGCGGACCCGGCGCGCGGTGCCGGCGGCCGGCAGCGGGGCGGACCGGTTGGCGGATTGCGGCGCGGGGTTCCGCCACATGCCGGAAATGGGCGTTCCGACCCGTTCCCCCCACCCCAGGCGTCGGCGGCGGGGAAGGGGCGTACACTGGTCGACTGGCGACCGCCTCGTGCGGTCGACCTCGCGCGCCCTCTCCACGAGTCGTCGTGGGGCGACGGCCTCCCTGGTCCCGATCTTGGTCGGGCCCGTCATGGTCGGCGACCGGGCGCCAGGACGCCCGGCCGCCGGCCGGGCGCGACAACCAGGGATCGCAAGGAGTACCCCACCATGGCCGTCGTGACCATGCGTCAGCTGCTGGAGAGCGGTGTCCACTTCGGGCACCAGACCCGGCGCTGGAACCCGAAGATGAAGCGCTTCATCTTCACCGAGCGCAACGGTATCTACATCATCGACCTGCGCCAGACCCTCGACTACATCGAGAAGGCCTACGAGTTCGTGCGCGGGACCGTCGCCGAGGGTGGCAGCATCCTCTTCGTCGGCACCAAGAAGCAGGCCCAGGAGGCCATCGCCGAGCAGGCGACCCGGGTCGGCCAGCCGTACGTCAACCACCGCTGGCTCGGCGGCATGCTGACCAACTTCCAGACGGTGTACAAGCGGCTGCAGCGGATGAAGGAGCTGGAGGCCCTGGGTGACCTGAGCGGCACGGCCGCCGGGTACACCAAGAAGGAGACCCTGCAGCTCTCCCGCGAGAAGATCAAGCTGACCCGCACCCTCGGCGGTCTGCGGGACATGCAGAAGCTCCCGGCCGCGATCTGGGTGGTCGACACCAAGAAGGAGCACATCGCCGTCGACGAGGCCCGCAAGCTGGGCATCCCGGTGATCGCGGTGCTCGACACCAACTGCGACCCGGACGAGGTCGACTTCCCGATCCCGGGCAACGACGACGCGATCCGCTCGGCGGAGCTGCTGACCAAGGTCGTGGCCGCGGCCGTCGCCGACGGTCTGATCGCCCGCTCCGGCCGTCGTCGGGGCACCGACGAGAAGCCGGAGCCGGGGGTGGCCTCCGACGAGCCGCTGGCCGAGTGGGAGCGCGAGCTGCTCGAGGAGCCGAAGAAGGCCGACGAGCAGCAGGCACAGCCGGCCGAGCAGCCGGCGCAGCCGGCCGAGCAGCCGGCGGCCGTCGCCGCGGAGTGACCGCGCCGCCGCTTCCCCGCCGTCCGTTTTCCGGATGGCGGGGAAGCGGCAGGTACGCCGGGCACGTCGCGCCCGGATCCGGGTAACCGGCACCAGGACCAACCCACCCGCAGTCTCAACACCGAAGAGAGAGCCATGTCCAACTTCACCGCCGCGGACGTCAAGAAGCTCCGCGACCTCACCGGCGCCGGCATGATGGACTGCAAGAAGGCGCTGACCGAGGCCGAGGGCGACTTCGACAAGGCCGTCGAGATCCTGCGCGTCAAGGGCGCCAAGGACGTCGGCAAGCGGGCCGGCCGTACGGCCGCCAACGGTCTGATCGCCCACTCCGGCCAGGCGCTGCTCGAGCTCAACTGCGAGACCGACTTCGTCGCCAAGACCGACGCCTTCATCGAGCTGGCCCAGCGGCTGGTCGAGCACGGCGAGCGCAGCGGCGTCGGCACCGCCGAGGAGCTGCTCGCCACCGAGCTGGACGGCAAGACGGTCGCCGACCTGATCCAGGAGCAGTCCGCCAAGATCGGCGAGAAGCTGGTCCTCAACCGGTTCGCCAAGCTCGACGGCACCACCGCCGTCTACCTGCACCGCAAGAGCCAGGACCTGCCCCCGGCGGTCGGCGTGCTGGTGCAGTACGCCGGCAAGACCGACGAGGCCGGCGACGCCGACGCGCGCGCCGTCGCCATGCAGATCGCCGCGATGCGGCCGAAGTACCTCACCCGTGACGAGGTGCCGGCCGACGTCGTCGAGTCCGAGCGGCGCATCGCCGAGCAGACCGCCCGCGAGGAGAACAAGCCCGAGGCGGCGCTGCCGAAGATCGTCGAGGGTCGGGTGAACGCCTTCTTCAAGGACTACGTCCTCGTCGAGCAGGCGTCGGTCGCCGACAACAAGAAGACGGTGAAGCAGATGCTGGCCGAGGCCGGCATCGAGGTCACCCGCTTCGTCCGGTTCGAGGTCGGCCAGGCCTGAGCCGCCCCCGGGGCGCGCTGAGCGCCCGCGGGCAGGAAACGTCGACGAGGAGGCCGCCGGTGTACGTGACAGGCACCGCGGCCTCCTCGTCACATAGGGTCGGCTACGGCAGTTTCGCGGTACGCGGCGTACGGGACGTGCGCATGGGGAAGGGCGGGCGGATGACGCAGGTTGTGAGTGACCGGAGTCTGGCGGCGGACGATCCGACGGCGCCGCCCCCCGGCCGGGCCCGGCGGGTGGTGCTGAAGCTCTCCGGCGAGGTGTTCGGCGGGGGCGCGATCGGGGTGGACCCGGACGTCGTGCAGGCCATCGCGCGGCAGATCGCCACCGTGGTGCGCCGCGGGGTGCAGGTCTCGGTGGTGGTCGGCGGCGGGAACTTCTTCCGGGGCGCGGAGCTGCAGAAGCGCGGCATGGACCGGGCCCGTGCCGACTACATGGGCATGCTCGGCACCGTGATGAACTGCCTCGCGTTGCAGGACTTCCTGGAGAAGGAGGGCATCGAGACGCGCGTGCAGAGCGCGATCACGATGGCCCAGGTCGCCGAGCCCTACATCCCGCTGCGCGCGATCCGGCATCTGGAGAAGGGCCGCGTGGTGATCTTCGGCGCGGGCGCCGGCATGCCGTACTTCTCCACCGACACGGTGGCCGCCCAGCGCGCCCTGGAGATCCGCGCCGACGTGGTGCTGATGAGCAAGAACGGCGTGGACGGCGTCTACACCGCCGATCCGCGGGTCGACCCGACCGCCAGCAAGTTCGACTCGATCACCTTCTCCGAGGTGCTGCGCCGCAACCTGCGGGTCGCGGACGCCGCCGCGTTCAGCCTGTGCATGGAGAACGGCCTGCCGATGCTGGTCTTCGGCGCGCAGGGCGACGACACCATCATCCGGGCCGTGGGTGGCGACAAGATCGGCACCCTGATCACCGCCTGAGCGGTCGCCTGACCCGCCCTCAGCGGTTCCTCCGACACGACAAGCCCACGACGAGCACAGAAGGAGGCGAGGAGACCAGTGATCGACGACACCCTCCTCGAGGCCGAGGAGAAGATGGAGCGTGCCATCGAGCACGCCAAGGAGGAGTTCGGCGCGATCCGCACCGGTCGCGCCAACGCCGCCATGTTCTCCAAGATCATCATTGACTACTACGGCAGCCCCACGCCGCTGCCCCAGATGGCGTCCATCGGCGTTCCCGAGCCGCGCATGGTGATCATCAAGCCGTACGACAACTCGCAGATCAACGCCATGGAGAAGGCGATCCGCGACTCCGACCTCGGCGCGAACCCGAACAACGAGGGCAACCAGCTGCGCATCCTGCTCCCGCAGATGACCGAGGAGCGCCGCCGCGACATGATCAAGGTCGCCCGGCACAAGGGCGAGGAGGCCAAGGTGGCCATCCGCAACATCCGCCGCAAGGGCAAGGAGGAGCTCGACCGCCTCGTCAAGGACGGCGAGGTCGGCGAGGACGAGGGCCGGCGCGCGGAGAAGGAGCTCGACGACCTGACCCAGCGCTTCGTCGCCGCCGTCGACGAGCTGGTGAAGCACAAGGAGAACGAGCTCCTCGAGGTCTGAGGCCGTACGCCGGCCACCACCGGCGACGACGACACCGTGGCACCGGCGCCGCCGCCCGCATCCGGGTGGCGGGGTCCGGTGCCACCGTCGTTGCGCCAGCCCTGCGGGAGCGGCGGCGGGACACGGTCCGGCGTGGGGGAGCGGTGGGTGCAGTAGGCTCGGCACGATTCCCGGCACCCTGCGGTGAATGGTGGGAATCGGCCGGCCGTCGGGCGGGTCAACCGGACGGAACAGTCGCGCGGGTAGGGGAATGGTTGTGGTTGTGCGTCATGTGGTGGATCTCGCGCCGGGCCCCCTCGGTGCGTGATGTCCCACCTCGACCCCTACGGCAGCACCGAGCCCCGCGGCTGGGACCGCCCCGACCGTCCCGCCACCGCCCTGCCCTGGCCCGAGCCCGAGATCGAGCCCGGCTCCTGGCACCGCCGACCCGGCGCCGCCCCTGACATGTACGCCGAGCCGCACCCCCCCCCCCGCCCCCCGGTGGTCATC